>CALBNX010000087.1 GCA_937896885.1 uncultured Clostridia bacterium | reverse complement strand
CTTGACAGAAGGTCTGACTTTCATTATAAATTACCTCCTAAAAAATGCTGTCAAATTCTTACTTTGAACGCCATGTGATTCTTCCGTTGTTAAGGTCATATGGTGAAAGTTCAACCGTTACCTTGTCACCCTGAAGAATTCTGATGTAGTTCATACGAAGTTTGCCCGAAATTCGAGCGTGTACTTTGTGTCCGTTTTCAAGTTCTACTATAAAGTTTGTATTAGGAAGAACTTCAACGACTGTACCGTCAACTTCAATCATATCTTGTTTTGCCATAAGTTAACCTCTTTCGATAATGCTTTTCTCAATGCTCTGTCCGTTGAGAACATATCCTCAGAAAGTTTTTTATCTGTTTTGATGATATGCTTTGGATTTTTGCGCTTCGGATTGTTAAGCGCTCTCTCCTTGCCATCAGAAACATAAACATACTTTCCGTCAAATGCTGTCACACACATAAGTCTGTCTTTCTCACGACCTGCGTTACAAAGCACCAAATCACCTTTACGAAACTCCATAAGTCACCTCATTAAAGTTTAGTAAGTATCATTGGCTCACCTTTTGTAATTGCAACTGTGTGTTCAAAGTGAGCGGACAGTTTGCCGTCAAGCGTTTTGACGGTCCAACCGTCAGGCAAACATTTAATTGCTTTTGAACCCAAATTTATCATTGGTTCAATCGCAATTGTCATTCCAGGGAGAAGTCTCTGACCTCTTCCTGCTGTTCCGTAATTAGGAACAGACGGGTCTTCGTGAAGGTGAGTTCCAATACCGTGTCCTGTAAATTCACGGACAACTGAGAAACCTCTTTCTTCACAATAGGACTGAATTGCAAATGCTATATCACCGATTCTGTTGCCTGCAATAGCTCGTTCGATGCCTAAATAAAGGCTCTCACGAGTTGTATCGCACAGCCGCTTTGCTTCGTCGGAAATGGTTCCGCAAGCAAATGTGGCAGCATTATCGCCGTTATAACCATTCACCTTAGCCCCAAGGTCGATACTCACTATATCGCCCTCTTTAAGCACTCTGTTCTTTGACGGAATGCCATGAATGACCTCGTCATTTATGGAAATACATGCTGTAGCAGGAAATCCGTTATAATTTAAGAAGTTTGGCTCAGCGCCTTGCTTTTTAATATAACGGTAAGCTATCTGGTCAATCTCGTATGTTGTTATACCCGGTTTAACCGCTTCACCTGCTATCTGTAATGCTTCTGCTGAAATCTGACACGCTTTGCGCATCATATCAATTTCTTTTGCAGTTCTAAGCACTATCATGTTAATCCTCCAAAACTTTGAAAACAAGAGCAGTTGTATCTTTAACTTCTTCTTGTCCTTCTACTATAACAAGCTTACCTGTCTTTGCATAGTAGTCTTTAAGTGGTTCTGTCTGTTCGTGATAAACATTAAGTCTATCAAGCACTGTTTCAGGACTGTCGTCCTTACGCTGAACAAGCTCATCGCCACAAACATCGCAGATGCCTTCTTTTGCTGGTTTCTTATATTCAAGGTGATAAGTTGCACCACATTTAAGGCAAACTCTTCTACCTCCAAGACGAGCAGCAATCTTTTCGTCTGGAACTTCGATATCAACAACTTTGTCGATTACGATGCCCATATTATCGAGAGCTTCTGCTTGTGGTATTGTTCTTGGGAAACCATCAAGAATGAAACCGTTCTGGCAATCATCCTCTGCAAGTCTCTCTTTGATAATACCGATAACAACATCGTCTGGCACCAATTTGCCGGCATCGATATAGGACTTAGCTTTAAGTCCCATATCTGTGCCGTTTTTAAGTGCTTCTCTGATGATATTACCTGTTGACACAGCAGGAATATTGAATTTTTCACAAATCTTCTCTGCTTGTGTGCCTTTTCCTGCGCCTGGAGCGCCGAGAAGGATTAAGTTCATATCATTTACCTCCGATATTAATCAAGGAAGCCTTTATAGTGACGCATCATCATCTGGCTTTCAAGCTGCTTCTGAGTTTCAAGAGCAACACCAACCATAATGATAATTGATGTACCACCGACTGCAAGGTTCATACCATTCTCTGTGAAGAGACCAGCAAACTGTGAATAAACAATCGGGAACATTGCTACTACACTGAGAAGAAGTGCGCCGATAAGTGTCATTCTGTTAAGAACCTTTGTGATGTAAGTTGAAGTTGGTTTACCAGGACGGATACCTGGGATTGAACCACTATTCTTACGAAGGTTATCTGCCATTTCAATTGGGTTATACTGGATAGCCGCATAGAAATAAGCAAAGAAAATGATAAAGATGAAATAAATTGTTCCATAGAATGGGTGTGTCTGACCAAGCCATACTGTTGTGAGCTTGTTCCAGAAGCCACCTTCTTCACCAGGAGCAAACATAGCGATTGTAGGAAGAATTGAAAGAATTGAGCTTGCGAAGATAACAGGGAGAACACCGCACATATTAACCTTGATTGGCATATGTGTGCTCTGGCCACCGTACATCTTACGGCCTACAACACGCTTTGCATATTGAACTGGGATTCTTCTTTCTGCATTATCCATCCAAACGATGAAGAAAATCATACCAATAAGAGCGATTGCTGCGATTGGCACGAGTGCGAAGTAAGCGCCACCTCTGTCAAAATACTGATAGAGATTGTAAATTGTTGTTGGCATACGAGCTACGATACCAGCGAAAAGAATCATTGAGATACCGTTACCGATACCCTTTTCGTTGATACGTTCACCAAGCCACATAACAATCGCTGTACCTGCTGTGTAGCAAAGAATTACTACAATCGCCTGAAGAACTGCTGAGAAACCTGTGAATGGCTTACCGTTTGCATCGCCAACAAGGAAACCTTGTGATTTGATGAAGAAATAGTAAGCAATACTCTGCATAAGTCCCAATGCAATTGCTGAATAACGAGTAATTTTATTCATCTTCTTTCTGCCTTCTTCGCCTTCCTTAGAAAGCTTTTGAAGTGCAGGAATTGCAACTGCAAGAAGCTGAATAATGATTGATGCGTTAATATATGGTGTAATTGAGAGAGCGAACAATGTACCATAGTTGAAAGCATTACCTGTCATCATTGAAAGGTATGTCAAGAATGTACCTGCAGCTTCTTCACCAAAAAGTCCGTCTGTTGCAATGTCAACAAATGGAACTGGTAACGCTGAACCAATTCTATAAATGAAAATGATGAGCGCTGTAAAAATAAGCTTTTTACGGAGGTCAACAATTTTCCAAGCGTTAATAAATGTCTGGAACACTGTTAAATCACCTCAGCCTTTCCGCCTACTGCTTCAATCTTCTGCTTTGCAGCATCAGAGTATGCGTTTACTTTAACAGTAAGTTTTTTGCTGAGCTCGCCATTTCCTAATACTTTAACTCCATCAAGAGCTTTTTTAACAAGGCCTGCGTTAACGAGTGCCTCGATATCTACTGTTGCACCATCCTCAAAAGCATTGAGTGCTGAAACATTAACAGTAGCGATTTCCTTAGCGAAGATGTTATTGAAACCACGCTTTGGAAGTCTTCTTTGTAAAGGCATCTGGCCACCTTCGAAGCCGACCTGCATACCTCTACCTGCACGGGCCTTCTGACCCTTGTGACCTTTACCAGCTGTTTTACCCTGACCTGAAGCAGCACCACGACCGATACGCTTAACGTCTTTCTTTGAACCAGCTGCAGGTGAAAGTTCGTGCAATTTCATTTTTGTGCACCTCCTTAAGCCTTAGTTACCTCTAAAAGATGTGAAATCTTCTTAATCTTACCCTGAGTCTGTGCGTTGTCTGGCTGACAAGTTACATCCCCAATTTTGCGGAGACCAAGTGCATGAGCGGTGGCGATTTGGTCTTTTTTACTTCCGATAAGGCTCTTTACGAGTTTAATCTGAATGTTTGCCATAATTCTCCACCCTCCTTATTCTGTAATCTCTTTAACTGATTTGCCACGGATAGCAGCAACTTCTTCTGCTGTACGGAGCTTTGAAAGACCGTCGATAGTTGCTCTAACTACGTTGCAAGGATTGTTTGAACGAAGTGCTTTTGAACGGATGTCCTTGATACCTACCATTTCAACAACGGCACGAACAGGGCCACCAGCGATAACACCAGTACCAGGTGCAGCAGGTTTCATAAGAACTACGCCTGCGCCAAATTTACCTGTAATTTCATGTGGGATTGTTGTGCCTTTAAGAGAAACTTTGATAAGGTTCTTCTTAGCAGCTTCAATACCCTTACGGATAGCATCTGGAACTTCGCCTGATTTACCAAGACCGAAGCCTACGATACCGTTACCGTCACCTACAACAACCAAAGCGGAGAATTTCATAATACGGCCGCCCTTAACTGTTTTAGAAACACGGTTGATAGCAACTACTCTTTCCTGAAGTTCGAGTGTTGATGCGTCAATAATAGCCATTACTTTTTTCTCCTTTCCTTAGAAGTTGAGGCCGCCCTCACGGGCACCTTCTGCGAGAGCTGCTACTCTACCTGTGTAAACGTAGCCGCCTCTGTCAAATACAACATCTGTGATGTTCTTTTCTTTTGCTCTTTCAGCAAGAAGCTTGCCAACTTCTTTAGCAGCTTCTTTGTTTCCGCCGTAGTTTGTGAAGTCCTTCTCTGTTGATGAAGCGCTTACAAGTGTTACACCTGCAACGTCATCAATCAACTGAGCATAGATGTGCTGGAGAGAACGGAACACATTAAGGCGAGGACACTCTGCAGTGCCTGAAATCTTAGCGCGGACTCTCTTATGTCTCTTGAGTCTTGCAGCTTTTGTATCTGGTCTATTAACCATAACTTAACTCTCCTCCTATTATTTACCGCCCTTACCGGCTTTACCTTCTTTACGACGGATATGTTCGTCAACATACTTGATACCCTTGCCCTTATATGGCTCTGGTGGTCTCTTTTCGCGAACTTCTGCTGCGAACTGACCAACCTTCTGCTTGTCAGGACCTGAGATAACGATTTTGTTTGGGTTTGGAGTCTCAACTGTGATTCCTTCTGGAGCAGGCATAATTACCTGATGTGAGAAACCAATGTTAAGAACAAGGTCCTTACCCTGAACTGCTACACGGTAACCAACGCCATTAACTTCGAGTTCTTTTGAATAACCCTTTTCAACGCCTTCAATCATGTTAGCGATGAGTGTACGTGTGAGACCGTGAAGTGATTTGTTAAGGTTTGAATCGTCTGGACGAGCAACTGTAACAACTGCGCCATCGAGTTCAACCTTCATATTGCTGTGCACTGTTCTTGTAAGTGTGCCCTTAGGGCCTTTAACGGTAACAGTGCTGCCATCTACTTTAACTTCTACCCCTGCAGGAACTGCAATTGGGTTTCTGCCTATACGTGACATTTACTGTACCCTCCTTACCAAACGAATGCGAGAACTTCGCCACCTACATTGAGTTTGCGAGCTTCTTTATCTGTCATAACACCCTTAGATGTTGAAAGGATTGCAATACCAAGACCTTTCATTACCTTTGGCATGTCTTCACAGTTTGTGTAAATACGTAAACCAGGTTTTGAAACTCTTCTGATACCTGTAATTACGCTTGATTTGTTAGGACCGTATTTAAGAGCGATTTCGATTACGCCTTGCTTACCGTCTTCTTCTACTGTAAATCCTTTGATGTAACCTTCATCAACAAGAATTTGAGCAATCGCTTTCTTCATGTTTGATGCAGGCACTTTCACTGTATCATGCTTTGCGGAATTCGCATTACGGATTCTGGTGAGCATATCACCGATTGCATCTGTAATTTGCATAATGAGTTACCTCCTATAAATTTTAGATTGCTCTATTACCAGCTTGATTTTTTCACGCCAGGAATCTGACCTGCGTGTGCTAACTCTCTGAAACAAATACGGCAAACGCCATATTTACGGAGGTAAGCGTGTGGTCTACCACAGATTTTGCATCTGTTGTAAGCTCTTGTTGAATACTTTGCAGGTCTTGCCTGCTTAACTTTCATCGCTGTTTTTGCCACTGTTTACCCCTCCTTATTTAGCGAATGGAGCACCCATGAGTGTTAAGAGCTCACGTGCTTCTTCGTCTGTGTTAGCTGTTGTTACGAAGCAAATATCCATGCCACGAACTTTGTCAATCTTATCATAATCGATTTCAGGGAAAATCAACTGTTCTTTAACGCCCATTGAGTAGTTACCACGACCGTCAAATGAGTTAGGGTTGATACCTCTGAAGTCACGAACTCTTGGAAGAGCAAGGTTGAAGAATCTGTCAACAAATTCATACATCTTGTCACCACGAAGAGTAACTTTAACGCCGATTGTCATACCTTCACGAAGTTTGAAGTTAGCAACTGATTTCTTAGCTGCACACTTAACAGGCTTCTGACCTGTGATTTGTGAAAGGTCATTGATAATTGCGTCTACAACTTTTGCGTTGTCCTTAGCTTCACCGCAGCCTACGTTGATAATAACTTTATCAAGCTTTGGAATCTGCATTACACTCTTGTAATTGAACTTCTTTTGAAGAGCAGGAACAACGTCAGCTTTATACATTTCTCTAAGTCTTACTGCCATTTTATTGTTCCTCCTTATTCAAACTTTGCGCCGCACTTTTTGCAAACGCGTACTTTATCTTTGCCTGTGCCTTCGTGACCAACTCTTGTAGCTGCTTTGCACTTAGGACATACAAGCTGAACCTTGTCAGCGTAAAGAGCACTTTCTGCCTTGATGATACCGCCCTGTTCACCCATCTTGCGAGGTTTAACATGCTTAGATACCATATTTACGCCTTCAACGATTACTTTGCCTTCTGAAGGGCTAACTTCAAGGACTTTGCCCTTCTTGCCACGGTCTTTACCGTTGATAACGATAACTTCGTCACCTGTTCTAACATGAACTTTATTCATTTAGGGCACCTCCTTAAAGTACTTCTGGAGCGAGTGAAAGGATTTTCATATAGTCCTTATCACGAAGCTCTCTTGCTACTGGCCCAAAGATACGAGTACCTTTTGGGTTTTTGTCTTCTTTAATAATAACTGCTGCGTTTTCGTCGAAACGGATATATGTTCCGTCATCTCTGCGAACGCCTTTTACTGAACGAACAACGACTGCTTTCACAACATCGCCTTTTTTAACAACGCCGCCTGGTGCTGCTTTTTTAACAGATGCTACGATAACGTCGCCGATGTTAGCATATCTTCTACCTGAACCACCGAGAACTCGGATGCACATAATTTCTTTTGCACCTGTGTTGTCGGCAACCTTGAGGTAAGTTTGTTGCTGTATCACAATGATTGCCTCCTTTAATTACTTAGCTTTCTCGATAATTTCAGCAACACGCCATCTCTTATCTTTTGAAAGTGGACGTGTTTCCATTACTAATACTCTGTCGCCTACACCGCATTCGTTATTTTCGTCGTGAGCTTTGATTTTCACTGTCTTATTAACGATTTTGCTGTAAAGTGGGTGCTTAACTCTGTCCTTGATTGAAACAACAACAGTTTTATCCATTTTATCGCTTGTTACGATGCCGACTTGTGTTTTTCTGAGGTTTCTTTCCATATTGAACGCCCTCCCTTTCCTTAAGACTCACTGCCGTGAAGTTCGATGTCGCGAATTACTGTTTTAACTCTTGCGATATCCTTCTTAACAGCACTGATTCTCATAGGATTTTCGAGTTGGTTGATGGCTTGTTGAAAACGAAGCTTGAAAAGTTCGTCTTTGAGCTCTAAGAGCTTAGCATCCAACTCCTTGGGAGAGAGCTTTCTAATCTCGCTTGCTTTCATTACTGCTCACCACCCTGTTCTTCTTTAGTTACAAACTTACATTTTACTGGAAGTTTCATAGCTGCAAGACGCATAGCCTCACGAGCAACTTCCTCTGAAACGCCCTTGATTTCGAACATTACGCGACCGGGCTTAACAACTGCTACCCAATATTCAGGAGAACCTTTACCTGAACCCATTCGAGTTTCAGCTGGTTTTTCTGTAATTGGCTTGTCTGGGAAAATCTTAATCCAAACCTGACCGCCACGCTTAATGTAACGAGTCATAGCAATACGAGCTGCTTCGATTTGGTTAGATGTAATCCATGCTGGTTCAAGAGACACAAGACCGAAATCACCATAAGTAACTGTTGTACCTCTTGAAGCTTTACCTGTCAAACGTCCTCTGTGAACGCGACGGTATTTTACTCTCTTAGGTAAAAGCATTATTTTGTGCCTCCTTCTTTACGTGTTTTGCGGCTTTCGTGAAGAACTTCACCTTTGTAAATCCAAACTTTAACACCGATTTTACCGTATGTTGTGTTTGCTTCTGCAAAACCATAATCGATGTCAGCACGGATTGTCTGAAGTGGAATAGTACCTTCATGATAGCTTTCAGAACGAGCGATTTCAGCACCGCCGATACGACCGCTAACCTGAGTTTTGATACCCTTTGCACCAAGTCTCATTGTTCTGCCAATTGACTGCTTAAGAGCTCTTCTGAAAGAAATTCTTCTTTCAAGCTGTGAAGCAATGTTTTCAGCAACGAGCTGTGCATTGAGGTCTGGCTGCTTAACTTCAACGATATTGATGAAAACTTCTTTATCGCCGCCAAGCATTTTCTTACATGTTTCTTTAAGTTTTTCAATTTCTGCACCCTGGCGACCGATTACCATACCAGGTTTTGCACAGTGAATGTTAACGCGAACTCTTTTCGCATCTCTTTCGATTTCTACCTTTGGAACACCTGCAGGAGCGAGTGTCTTAAGGAGATATTCACGAAGTTCGTAGTCAGAAACAAGTGTGTCACCGAAGTTTGACTTGTTTGCGTACCAACGTGATTCCCAGTCTTTAATAACGCCGATTCTTAAACCGGTTGGATTAACTTTCTGGCCCATAACTTAACCTCCTCCTTATTCTGCTTCCTTAAGTGTAATGTTGATGTGTGATGTTTTCTTGTTGATTCTATATGCTCTGCCCTTATCGCGAGGTCTGATTCTCTTAAGAGTTGGACCCTGGTCAACTGAGCAAGCTGCAACATAGAGTCTTGTAACATCCATGTTCTTCATTTCTGCATTAGCCATTGCAGATTTGAGAAGCTTGTAAAGCGGTTCACACGCAGCCTTAGGTGTGTATTTAAGAATCGCCATAGCTTCATCACAAGGCTTATTTCTGATAAGGTCAAGAACAATCTTTACCTTACGTGGTGCAATGCGCACAAAAGTTACTTTTGCGTTTGCTTCCATTGTTCAATACACTCCTTTCTGCTTATTTACCGTTATTTGATGTTTTTGAACCTGCATGACCTCTATAAGTTCTTGTAGGTGCAAATTCGCCTAATTTATGACCAACCATGTCTTCTGTAACATATACAGGAACATGTTTTCTGCCATCATGTACCGCAAAGGTGTGACCAACAAATTCTGGGAAAATTGTTGAGCTGCGGCTCCATGTCTTAATAGCGATTTTCTCGCCATTTGCATTCATTGCTTCGACCTTCTTCATAAGACTAGCTTCTACATAAGGTCCTTTTTTAGTACTTCTACTCATTTAATGACAGCTCCTTTCCCGATTATTTGCCGTTACGACGCTTTACGATAAGCTTGTCGGAACTCTTCTTCTTGTTTCTTGTCT
>CALBNX010000086.1 GCA_937896885.1 uncultured Clostridia bacterium | reverse complement strand
TTTTTACACGGTTACCACCTAAAGGAATATATACATAATCTCTAAAGAAACTAGAAAGTGACATATGCCATCTTCTCCAGAAATCTGTAATACTCTTAGCAATCAAAGGATAATTAAAGTTCTTTAAGAAATGGAATCCAAAGACTAAACCAAGTCCAATTGCCATATCAGAATAAGCAGAAAAGTCGAAATAAATCTGAAAAGCATACATAATAATACCAAGCCATGCACCGGCCGCAGAAAGTCTGGACATATCGCCACCGATAAGATTTGTAACTATGCTGCCCGCACAGTTTGACAAAATAACCTTTTTAAACATACCTTGTGTAAAACGAATAACGCCGTATTCAAAGTCTTTTAAAGTAACATTTCTGTCGTTTATCTGTTTTTCAATATCTACATATCTAACGATAGGACCTGCAACAAGTTGTGGAAACATTGTAACATAAAGTAAAAACTTATAAAATGATTTTTGAAGCCCTGCCTGTCCACGGTACACATCTATAACATAAGATAAAATCTGGAAGGTGTAAAAAGATATGCCGAGCGGCAGTGCAAATCCTGCAAAACTATATGATGTACCAAAAAGCATATTAACATTGGAAACAAAAAATCCTGCATACTTAAACACGCCCAAAAGCCCAATGTCCACTACAAGGGCAAAAATCAGCGATGCCTTTGCTCCCCACGAGCCCCGCCATTTGTTAATACCAAAAGCAGAAATAAATGCTACAAGAGCACTTGTGAGCATAACAAGGATAAGCACAGGTTCTCCCCATGCATAGAATACTAAAGATGCGATAAGAAGAATTATATTTCTATATGTATTGTTTTTACTTAAATAATACAGTCCCAGTGTTACAGGTAAAAACAGTCCTAAAAAAATCAAACTTGAAAATACCAATTTTCTTTCCTCCAACGTATATATTTCAGTCTCTAAAAGTTTTTCGTTATAAAATAAAATTCCGTGTGTGTCAATTATACCATATCAAAATAAAAAAGACAATACTTTTTGTCGAGTATTGTCTTCTGCAATATTTGTTTTTTTAACGCCCATAATATTACTATATCACATATCTTTTATCTTGTAAATACCTAAATATATTTTTCTGCTATTTGCCTAAAAACAGGCATCAATTTTTTTATAAAATACCAATTGCAATGCCCATATTATATGTGCTACACTATAAGTGAAGAAAGGAAGGTACAGACCAATGTACAACTAAAAAAGACTTTAATATGAAGCTGAAAATCAAGCCTGAACTTAAGAGGTAAAAAACACGACGGTGTAACGTTTTATATAGATTAGGTTTTGATAGCTAAAATTAGATAGGTTTTATTAAATATTAACCGTTCAGGTTAGAAGAAAGTCTTCATAGAAAAAGTCAAGAAAAATTGCTTTTTACAGCAAAAAGTAGATAGTAGAAAGAGAGGATAACAAAAGATGTTAGATATCAAGAGTGAACAGAAATGACTCTTGATTGCAGAGAAAAATGCAGTCAAGAGTCATTTCCTTTTTTTCTTTTATAAAAACTCTCTGATATCAACAGTAAGTTTTTCTTCTAAATTTATCAATCTTTTTGTAATATCTTTGGACACTTCGTCCGCACCCTTATATTTATTCAAGTATTTATTAAGAGATTTTACTCCCATATTACAACCGTCTGTCATTAAATCGGCAATTGTAGCATCAGAATCGTCCATTGCCAATTTCATATTGGTTTTCATCCATGACATTCCTTTCGCCATAACCGCAGGCTCTTTACCGTCATCTTTGTATTTATCGAGTAATTGCCCGATTTCATTATCCAGCTTTTTATGCTCGTTTTTGCAATCAGTTAAAAGTTTTTCAAGCTTATCGTTTTTTACATTATCAAGTACATCTTCAATAGATGATGTACCCATCTTTACACCCGCATCACATTCTCTTAAAAGTTTTATAGTATCCTGCTCTATCATATTTTTTCTCCTTTCGCCTATATATCCTGCACATCTTCAGCAGGCAAATGGTTTTCCAAATTATCTCTCGCAAGGTCATTATCAATCGCCTTGTAAACATCAGGAATTTCCTCTTCCTCCAAATACGGAATATTATGATACGCCTTATGTTGCAGCGAAGATATTATATCCTTTTCCTTTTTTGCCATAAAAAAATTCACCTCTGAGATAGTCTATCACAGAGGTGAAAATTTATTCGGTTGTAGTATTTTCTAATTCATTAATGCAGCATAAAAAATCATGCTCTGAAATTATGTCCACAATTGTGGCAAAAATATATTCTCCTTCTATTTGAAAACCATCTCTTCGACTGCCATACATGGCCTTTTCCGGAATTTTTATGTACTATTGCCATCCACCAATCATAAAAGATTAAAATACAAAACCCAACACACCACTTCATCATTATCCAAATAAAATAATAAATTCCAAATAAAATCGTCCATAAACAACCGTGTTTATTCATCTCATTTGATAATTGTACCCTTGAATCACCGCATTTAGGGCACTTTACATTTATAGCCATAGTTTCCTCCTTTTTTATTCCAAAACGGAATTTTACTACATTATAATTCTATTTTGGAATTATGTCAAGTATTTTTTAGAATATAATTTAGTAAAATATTCTAAAAAGGAATTATAAGCTTATGAAAGTAAGAAAACAAAGCTACGGGAATAAAAATTTAGTTGGCAAGAATATTGAGCGAATAAGAAAAGAAAAAGGCATAAAACAAAAAGATTTTATTGCACAAATTCAAATTATGGGATGTGATATGAATCCCACAAGCTATTCAAAACTGGAAGGTCAGCTTAGGAATGCTACTGATAAAGAAATATTTGTAATATCAAAAATTCTTGGAATTACAATGGAAGAACTTTTTGAAGATAAATAAAATCCCCATTCTTACGAATGAGGATTTTTTTGGAGGCACCACCCAGATTTGAACTGGGGGTAAAGGTGTTGCAGACCTCTGCCTTACCACTTGGCTATGGTGCCTTATAAATTATTTAGTTTTTTAGTGAAAAAGACGCAGCTATGTGCGTCTTTTTCTTTTGTGGAGCGGAAGACGAGATTCGAACTCGCGACTTTCACCTTGGCAAGGTGACACTCTACCACTGAGTCACTCCCGCATATTTTGGTGCCTCCGGGCGGAATCGAACCACCGACACGGGGATTTTCAGTCCCCTGCTCTACCAACTGAGCTACAGAGGCGAACACACTTTTTTAAAGTGGCGACCCGGAAGAGACTCGAACTCTCGACCTCTAGCGTGACAGGCTAGCGTTCTAACCAACTGAACTACCGGGCCATGGTATGGTGGGCACAACAGGGCTCGAACCTGTGACCCTCTGCTTGTAAGGCAGATGCTCTCCCAGCTGAGCTATGCTCCCACATTTTTGCTGCTGTTTTCAGCGGCTCGTATAATTTACCATATCTAAAATGATTTGTCAACACTTTTTTTGAATTTTTTTCAAAAAAGTTTTATGGCAAATTTTTACGCCTGATTTTTCAGTTGGTTAAAAGCTTTTCAACTGTTTTAAACTCGTTGATAAAACAACATTCTTCGGCGGTGTTCCTTTCGGTTCACCGCCGTTTAAAACTATATTATGCTTTTTTCTTTGGTTTCATAACCAAAGCGCCGATTGCCATAATTACTGCAAAGACAATGAGATAGAAAAGAACTGGGCATGAGAATTCGCCGTTTTCTTTTGCTGCTATGTATGGTTGATAACCATGTGAGTAAATAGCTGCAATAACCATAAATGCTGAACCAATAACACCAAGAGCAGGAAGAACAAATCTCTTAACTGCTGGGAGTTCTTTTTCCTTAATCATAAACTTAATGAACATTGGTATGTAAAGTGCATAAATTGTGATGATTGGAAGTTCTGATGAGTCAAAGCTGAACTTGCCAAACCAAAGAGTTGGAGCAAGGTTTGCACCATAGAAGTAAACGAGCCATGCAGCAACTATTACAAGACCAACGATACATGAGTTTGAAGGCATACCAGAAGCTGGGTCAACCTGCTTCATAAGGTCAACTTTAGGACCCATGTTACGAACTGAAAGTGAGTACATACCACGGATTGTACCGATAAGAAGACCATTAAGAGTTCCAAGGCAAGAAACTGCAACGAAGAGATTAAGAACGTTACCAAGAACATTGCCAAATACAGTTGTGAATGCAGGAGCAGTTCCTTCGTTCATAAGAGTCTGAACAGGAGCTCCACCTGCAACGCCAATGTAATAGAAGAGGTAAATCGCAATGATGATGATACCACCAACTACAAGAGCGATAGGAAGATTCTTTTTAGAATCTTTGATTTCTGAGTTGATTGATGTAGCAAGAATCCAACCTTCATAAGCGAAAGCAGTAGCAACAACAGCACCAAAAAGAGGTGACATATCGCCAGCGCTTGTAGCAAAGTTAGAAGAAAGGATTGTTGTTGGCTCGCCAGCTATATTATGTGTAAGACCATAGATTGTACCAACAATTGCCATCAAAAGAAGTGGAATGAATTTAATAAATGTAGCGCTGATTTGAAGCTTACCTGCAAGTTTTGAAGAAAGTGTGTTAACTGCAAAAACACAGATAAGAATGAAACCTGCAAGAAGGAATGTTTCGCTACCTGTAACAGGGTCACCACCCAATTTGAAATCAGGGTTTACTGACACCACAAAAGTGAAGAAATATCTTGCAGTAAGCCAAGCAAGAACAGATGTCATTGCTGGCATATAAATTGTTGTTGCAAACCAACCCATCATATAGCCGTATTTGCTGCCGATTGTAGCTTCAGCATAGTCAACAAGACCGTTAACCTTTTCATAACGCTGAGCCATAACACAGAATGCGAGAACGCAGAAAATCATAACTGCGCCACCGATAATCCATGCCAAAATACCAAGTGGCATATCGCCATTAGTTTTTTGAAGAATTGCTTGTGCTTTGAAGAAAACACCCGAACCTACAACAGTACCTACAACCATGCAGATAGCCATCAAAAGTCCGTATTGCTTTTTGAGACCGTTTTCCATAGAAACCATCCTTTTAAAAAAATTTATATGTCATTATACAACATAATTTAACAAATGTAAACATTTTTAACAAAAAAATTTTAACTTGGTAAAGCGCTAACACAATAAAACACTTCAAAATAAAAAAGAGATGTTTTAAACATCCCTTTTTTCAAGCGCTCTCGCGCATAATGTTTACTATTCTGAAAACGGTAAAGGCTATTATCCCAACGGTCAGTGCGTTTTTCAGAAAATTTAAGAATTTCAATGTGTTTGTTAGTTTAATAATTGTATTTATATCCTGCATCATTTTATTCACCCGATGTTAAAAGTATTCCATGTGCTATTGAGGGTATGCTTTCCCCTTGCAAAGCAGATGTTGCTGAAAGCAATGCACCCGTACCCACAAATAACACTTTGTTCAGTTCTTTATTTATGAGTTTTTTCATTATATATGAATTCACAACCGCGCCACTACAACCACAGCCTGACCCACCTGCGTGAACATCTTGCCCTTCAAGGTCATAAATCATTAATCCACAATCATTATGCACTGATGAAATATCATAATCATAATCCTTATTAAGCAAATCAATAAGCAAATCTGAACCGACCTTACCCAAGTCCCCTGTTAAAATCAAGTCATAATCCTGTGGATTTGTCTTTGTATCTTTCAAGAAATCTGCAATAGTTGTTGCGGCGGCAGGTGCCATTGCAGCTCCCATATTATTAGCATCTTTTATTCCTAAATCTGTAATTTTGCCAAAAATACAAGCTTCTATACAAGGTGTGTTTTCTCTATGACTTGTTATTACCGATGCGCCCGATGCAGTAGCCGTTCTTTGTGCCGCCGGTGGTCTTTGCCCACCATATTCAAGTGGCAAACGGAACTGCCTTTCGGCAGATGCAAAGTGAGATGATGTGGATGCAACTGCATAATTTATTGCACCTGACTCTGCTAAAACACTCGCGGTTGCCATTGAAAGTGCCATTGTTGAACAAGCACCATACATGCCCATAAAAGGCATTTGCATTTCTCTTATACCAAAGGATGTTCCAATGCATTGATTAAGCAAATCCCCTGCCATAATCAAATCAATATCCTTTGGCGATAAATCTGCTTTTGCGATGGCTCTTGTTACCGCTTCACGATGCAGAGCACTTTCTGCCTTTTCCCAAGATGGACAGCCATCAATAGAATCGTCATTATAGCAATGGTCAAACTCTTTAGCAAGGGGTCCTTCCCCTTCGGTTTTACCAACAACGGCGGCACTACCGATTATTGACGGTTTTGTTTCTAATAAAAGTGTATATCTTCCAAGACGGGTAATCATATTTTCCCTCCAATTTTCTTTACAAATATTTTTGCCTGTATTTTTGAAAAAATGCATAAAAAAAGAGAGTGGCTTAACCACTCTCTATAAATTTTGTTAAAATTTAATTTTTCTGTCGCATATTGAAAGTGCCGCAGGACGATGGGTAATAAGAATTACCGTCTTATCTGTCATTGTGCGTAAATTCATAAGCAATTTTTCTTCTGTTGCACCGTCGAGTGAGCTTGTTGCCTCATCGAGCATCAAAATTGGTCTTTCTGACATTATTGCACGAGCGATTGCAAGACGCTGAATTTGTCCTTCTGAAAGTCCCGAGCCTTGTTCACCTAAAATCGTATCAAGTCCCTCTGGTAACTCTTTCACAAACTCGTCTGCACAAGCAATTTTGAGTGCTGAATAAATTGCATCGTCGTTTTTCATAAGTTCAGCATTATTAAAGGTCAACACTTCACGAATTGTTCCGCTGACAAGGAAATTCCCCTGTGGAACATAAGAGAAAAGCCCACGCCATTCTGCTGACAATTCTGTTTTTGTGCCATCATTGTTGAGCAAATACTTTTCGCCCCTATTCAATGGATAAAGGCTCATCATAAGCTTCATTGCTGTACTCTTGCCACAACCAGATTTACCCACAAAAGCCACATATTCACCTTTTCTAATCTCAATATTTTTCTTATCGAGAACGTGAGTTCTTCCATTACCCATTTCAGAATATGAAAAATACACATTATGTAATCCAACTGCAGAAAAGTCTTTATTATAATATTCTTTTACTTCTTCGTTCGAACGAATTTCGCCGTCATAGTCAGAATCCATATTTTCAATTTCAATCAAACGCTCTGCGCTGGCAATCATAGCATAATACTGAGGAAGATAACCCGAAATGTTTGAAAACGGTGTCTCAACCTGATTTACAAGTTGCAAAACAGCCATCATTGTGCCATAACTCATTGCATCCTTTGAAATGCTTGTTGCACAAACGATTACACCAAGAAGATACGCGCCACGCATTGCGATATGCATTGCTGTTGTACAAGCATTCACAAAATGAACTCGTTTCATTCTTGCTTTGACAAGCTCATCTGAGCAATTTTCTGCCTCTTGCTCTGTTTCTGCTTCTTGAATAAATGTTTTAACGATGATTAAATTATTTATTCTTTCTTGCATAAATGAACGCACTTTGCCATCGGCTTGTTGAGTGTTTCTGTGAAATTGTTTCAACTTGTTTCTTACACCAAGAGAGAAAATTGCCAAAACAACACCAGCGGGAATTAAAAGAACCACTAGTTGCGGAATTAACACAGAGAGCATAATCAATGCGCCCCCAAGTCGCACCAATGTTCCACAAAGGCCAGGTATAATCTGCACCGCTGCGCCTATTACAACTGCTGTATCCGATGTAATTCTGTTCATCCATTCACCCGAGTGCACATCTGTTACACTTGCATATGAACGGCGAAGAAGCTTTGAAAAAACCTTGTTTCTAAACTCTTTTTCAAGTCTTGCTTTTGCTTTTTCATCAAGATATTTGTTAAGTGCAATGCAAGTAATCATACAAATTACAACAAAACAAAGAACAATAATGTCCTTTATCATTGACTCTGTAGTTTTTGCCACGGCAGAGTCAATAACTTCTCTTAACGAAAGTGCAAACACAACGCCTAAAGCACCCTGAACAGACTGTATCAGAGTGAGAAGAATAATCCATATTTTATTTTTACCGATAATGTTACTTATCCATTTCAATACGGAAAACGATTTCATTTTAATCCCCTGTTATTCCCAGATATCAACAGCACCACGATTTTCTGTTACCTTTGCAACATAAGAAGCAACAGTTTTATGTTCTGGGTGAGTTTTATATTTTTCTAATTCTTCTTCATTTTCAGTTTCAACAACTAAAAGTGCATCAAAATTTCTTTCACATTCCACTTGATTTTTAAGGAATGTTAGTTTTTTAATGTGTGAAACTTTTGCAGGCAATGATTCAAGACCGTTTTTAACAATTTCGATATTTTCTTCTTTTGTTTTTCCTTCTGCATCTTTAAATTTCCACATTACAATATGTTTGAGCATAATATCACCTTATGTTAAATAGTGTTCGTGCGTTTTTATCTGTTAAATCAAGAATTTCTTGTGCAGATACTCCGCGTATTTCTGCAATTTTTTCTGCAGTATAAGGAATATGCAAAGAGTCACATCTCTTACCGCGAAACGGCACGGGAGTCATATATGGTGCGTCAGTTTCGATTAACAATTTGTCACTTGGCACAAACTTTGCTACTTCGCAAGGCTTGACTGCATTCTTAAATGTGACAGCGCCACCAAGACCGATATACATACCCAGTTTTATAATCTCTTTTGCCATTTCAACACTACCCGAAAAGCAATGCAAAACACCTTTTGGCTTATACTTTTTCAAGATATTGAGAGTATCTTCGTGAGATTCTCTGTCGTGAAAAACGACTGGTAAATCGAGTTCGTTTGCCAATTCAATCTGCTTTTCAAGAAGAATTAACTGCTGTTCTCGACTTTCTTTTTCATAGTGATAATCCAGTCCAATTTCACCGATAGCAACACATTTCGGGTCTTTTGCAAGCTCTTTTATTCGCTCTAAATCGCCATCTTTATATTCATCATTATCAAGTGGATGAAAGCCCACCGCTGAATATACAAAATCATATTTATGAGAAAGTTCTACTGCAAATTCGCTTGTTTCTATGTTGACACCACAACAAATAACGCCCGATATTCCTTTTTCTTTAAATGAGCCGAGCAGTTCATCACGGTCAATGTTAAACTGCTCGTCATCATAATGTGCGTGTGAATCAAAAATATTGTGATACATTATCTTATTCTTGCTCCGTTTGGCATATCTTTATCAACAAAAAGAACCTTTGCATCTTCTTCTGTTACATCTGCTGCGAGAATCATACCGTTTGATTCTACACCACAGAGAACTGCCGGTTTGAGATTTGCAACAACGATAACCTTTTTGCCGATAAGGTCTTCTGGTTTATACCATTTCGCAATACCGCTTGCAACAATTCTGTCTGTGCCTGTGCCGTCATCAAGAGTGAGTTTCAAAAGTTTCTTTGCTTTCTTAATTGGCTCACAATCTTTAACTTCAGCAACACGGAGTTCAACTTTCATAAAATCGTTAAACTCAATCTGTGCAAGACCTTCAATTTTTGGTGCAGGAGCATTTGCTTTTTCTTCAGCCTCTTTTTTAGCCTGTAATTCAGCGATTAACTTTTCACCGTCAATACGAGAGAAGAGTGGTGTAGCTGTGCCAACTTTAACGCCAGCTGTGAGTCCGCCCCATTCCTGAATACTATCATAAGTTGCAGGCTCAATATTCAACTGTTCTACAATCTTAACAGCAGTTTCAGGCATAATAGGTGAGATAAGTGCTGAAAGAACACGGATGCCTTCAAGAAGATTGTAAAGAACTGTACCGAGCTTTTCTTTTGATGCTTCGTCTTTAGCGAGAGCCCAAGGCATTGTTTCGTCAATATATTTGTTGCAACGGCGAGCAAAGTTAATCACACATTCAACAGCATCACTCATCTTGTATTCTGAAATATTTTTGTCAAAACCTGCGAGTGCTTTCTTTGCACTTTCTTTAAGGTCTTCGTCAAATTCAGTAGGACAAATAGGTGCTTGAATTACACCGTCAAAATACTTATTCTGCATTGCGATAGTTCTGTTTACAAGGTTACCGAGGGTGTTCGCAAGGTCAGTATTGAAACGGTCAATCATTGCTTCATAAGTAATTGAACCGTCGTGAGCATGTGGCATTTCTGAAAGAAGATAATAACGCACAGCATCAACGCCAAAAATCTCTGTAAGGTCATCAGCATAGATAACATTACCACGAGATTTGCTCATCTTGTCTTCGCCGAAGAGAAGCCAAGGATGACCATAAACCTGTTTAGGCAATGGAATACCAAGAGCCATAAGAGTAATTGGCCAATAAATTGTATGGAATCTTACAATATCCTTACCAATGATATGGCAATCTGCCGGCCAATATTTATTAAACTGTTCACTACTTCCATCAGGGTCATAACCAATACCTGTAATATAGTTGAGAAGTGCATCGAACCATACATATACAACATGTCTATCATCAAAAGGAACAGGAACACCCCATTTAAAAGAAGTACGAGAAATACATAAATCTTGAATACCCGGTTTAATGAAATTGTTAAGCATTTCTTTTTTACGAGCTTCAGGGTAAATGAAGTTTTCGTTATTTTCAATGAATTCTTCAAGTTGTTTCTGATATTTTGAGAGTTTGAGGAAATATGCTTCTTCTTTTGCTTTTTTTACTTCTCTGCCACAGTCAGGACATTTGCCGTCAACTAACTGACTTTCAGTCCAAAATGATTCGCAAGGAGTACAGTAAAGACCTTCATATTCACTCTTGTAAATATCGCCCTGGTCATAAAGTTTTTGGAAAATCTTTTGAACTGCCTTTTCGTGATAATCGTCAGTTGTACGAATAAAGTGGTCATAAGTTGTATTCAAAA
>CALBNX010000085.1 GCA_937896885.1 uncultured Clostridia bacterium | reverse complement strand
GCTTTTGTAAGCATTTCTTTTGCATTTACTAATGGCATAATTTAATACACTCCTAATAAAAATTTTCCGCAATTATTATATAATACCACTCCACAAATGTCAACAAATTAACAAAATTAAAGCTACCGAATAGTATGGATATGAGGTGATATTATGAAAAAGTATTTTTCGAGCGCCATTTGTAATAAAGGATATATAAGTACATACCATACAATTTACAAAAATGACCTGTCTTCAAAGGTTTTTATAGCAAACACTTGTGACGATTTTGAAAGGGCAACGTTCTTTAATCAACTAGTTAAAAACTTTCGTGGATTTAATCTAACAGTTTTCAATCCTTTTTTTGACGAATCTTTAGACGGGATTTACATAGAAAACACAAATACATATATCATTTCTGATAGTGGTTACAGCAAAATACATCCTATTCTTCTTGGCGCTTGGGAAAAACCGATAAATATATCGGACAATAAAGATTATGCCTTAGATTTAAGACGAGAAATTCTCACACTCAAAATTAAAGAAAATAACTTTTATAAAAAGGGATGCGAGCACTTAAAAACTGCATCTAAAACTCGTGAAAGAATTCACGAAACTGTGTCACCTTATCTCAATGATAGAAAAGTCATAAATTTTATAAGCCGATTTTGTTTGAGAAATTTCCGCGATTCAAAAGAGAGGGGTAACGGCAAAATGCGACTTCTCACTTCGCCCACTCCCCTTGGTATTCACACACATTTTGACACTTTGTTTGAAAATGTAGAAAAGGTTATTGAAATCCAAGATATCTGGGGCTTTGCAGGGTCAGTTATTATTGGCGTATTAAAAGATTATGCCATCAGAGAGAAAATCCCATTTATTGTTTGCCCGTCATATTTTGGGGGTGATATTCCAAACACTATTGTTTTTCCCACAGCAAGCATTTGCGTGACAATCACAGATGAAAATCGCATTTTACCCTTTGAGCCTTATGAGAAAATCTATGCAACACGGTTTTTAAATAGTGAATACATTGAATGTGACGAAAAAGTGCAAAGTCTATTGTCTGCAGAAAATACATTTTTGGATAAATGCGTTTTCTCACTCTTTAACGGACGAGATACACGATTCAAAATCGCAGATTTAACAAAGGGGTATTGTGATGGTGATACAGCAAGAGAAAGTGCAGATAAACTAACAGAAAAGATATTGAATTAAAAAAATAAAGCCACTCTTTCGAGTGGCTTTGACTTTTGATTAGTCGTTTGTGTAAGGCATAAGAGCGATTTGTCTTGCTCTCTTGATAGCTGTTGTAAGCTCTCTCTGGTGGTATGCACATGTACCTGTTACACGGCGAGGGAGAATCTTTGCTCTTTCTGATGTGTAACGACGGAGCTTTGCTGTATCTTTATAATCGATTGTGTCGATTTTTTCTACACAAAATGCACAAACTTTTTTGCGACCTTTTCTGTTTGGTCTTGCATTCTTATCGTATGCCATTTTAGTTTCCTCCTATTAAGGTTTTGGTAACCGCTGGTTGAATCGTATTGTGATTATCAGCGAGATAGATTTTTGTTAGAGCCGTCAAAAAACGCAGGCAATACTTTGTGTATTAACGAGTATTTTTGACGAGTTATAACGGAAATGTAACCGCTGAGAATTGCGATTGCGATTCAATTAGTGGTTACAATTAGAATGGGAGTCCTTCGTCATCGTCTGAACCGAATGGAAATCCCTGGTTGTCATCGGGTAAAACTGAGAAGCTACCTGCGTCTGCACTCTGATAAGAAACAGCCGGTGCTGATTCTTGTCTTGCTGCGCCATAAGTGTTACCACTTTCTGCTTTGCTTCCGCAGAATGAAACATTGTCTGCTACAATTTCAACCGCTGTGCGTTTATTTCCGTTTTTATCTTCATAGTTTCTTGTCTGAATTGAACCTTGAACTGCAATCATTTGTCCCTTCTTGAAATAAGTTGAAACAAAATCTGCTGTACCACGCCAAGCAACAACATTAATGAAGTCTGCTTGTCTTTCTTCACCGCTCTTGTAGTTACGTTCAACTGCAACAGTAAAAGATGTCACGGAAAGTCCGCTAGTTGTTTTGCGAAGTTCGGGGTCAGCAGTAAGTCTGCCCATGATAATAGCTGTGTTTAACATTTCTTTTTCCTCCGATTACTTCTTAACAATCAATGTTCTAAGAACACCGTCAGTAATTTTTGCGATACGGTCAAGCTCTGCTGGGAAGCCTGGGTTTGCCTCGTAATTATAGAGAACATAGTAACCATCAGCCTCATCATTGATAAGGTATGCAAGTCTTCTCTTGCCCCACTCATCAACGCTTTCAAGAGTGCCGTTTGACTCCATAAGAGCCTTGAATTTTTCCATAAGCTCTTTTGCTGCTTCTTCACCATTCTTGAGTGAGAAAACCATAATAGTCTCGTATTTTGACATTCTTTACACCTCCTTGTGGACTTTGCCCCCAAACTCATCCTTGGGGGAAGGATTGCGATGAATTAATATTTTTCTTCATAGCAAATATGCATTATAGCAATATTTTCTAATAAAGTCAAGCGTTTTCTCTTTGTTTTCTGAAATCTTCAAGTCTTTGTTTGGTTGTGATATAAAGTTTCTCTTTATATTCACCGTCGCACTTCTCAACAACAACCATAAACAATGTAATAAGCATAAGATATGGAAGTGGACAAAGAATACCCGGATTTACAAGTGACATCATTTCAAGACTTATATATGATAAGAAAATTGTCATATTAAAGAGTGTTGCTTTTCTCCAGATAAGCATATTTCTTCTAATAAACTGATTTACAAAAGCAATGATACCTACCACACCAAAGCTTGCTGCAATCTGAATTGGTTCGCAATGATACCAGCAAAGCGCAAATTCTTTTGATGCGTGAATATCACGATTTCCCATATAACCAAGTCCTGTACCGAAAATTGGCTGTTTAAAGAAATCGCTGATTCCGCGGGCATAATGACGAGTTCTGATTTCTGTACTTTCACCCATAAGGAAATCGTTAAGTGCATTAAAAAGTCTGTCAAGAGTATAACCCAGAAACCTTGTGATTTCAGGTGTAAATGCCAAAATGCCAAAAAGAACGCACACAATAATAATAGCATAAGCCAAACGGCGACGTCTGTCATAAAGCATAAACATCACAATACACATTACAAGCTCAATTGTTCCAAACACCATTCCCCCACGAGAACCTGTGAGCAGAATTGCAAGATAGAACAAAAATCCAAAAGTTGTTGCATAAGACTTTTTGTTTGCCATCAAAAATGCAAATGGTATTGTTATCATAAGAATAGTTGAACAATTATTTCGCCATTGCATATAAATAATGCCTTTGACATCGAGAACATGGTTAATCTTCACAAGGTAATATGAAAGCACCATAAAGGTTGCAACAAGACCTGTCATAACCATTATTTCTGTCAGCTTTTTTGTTACAGAATATTTTGCGTTTATATCAATATGAGCATAGAAATAGCTATACATCAAAAGCATTCCAAAACCCAAACCAAACATATGATAAATAGAGGAGCCAGAGAAATATTCTTGTGGTGAAATAAACCCGATACCACCTAACAATATTGCAATGGACACAAAAAGCATAGGTTTAAATTGTGAACCCCTTGCTTTTAAAGGCTTAAAATACGCGATAATATGGAAAAGCGCCATAAACACAAGTGGAATCGCATACCACTTATAAGCCATAAACTTATCGAATGAGTCATAGCATTTTATGGCAATCATATAAGTCAGCATAAAGGGTATGAGCCCTGCCATAATATCATTACTTAACACGATTACTATACCAATTATGTAAGCAAAAAAGATTGTGCCTTTTATTTCTAACTGCGCTTCAGGAAAGCGATGACTCATAACAATGATAATTCCTGCAAGGCATGACAACAGAACCATCCACTTATCGCTTAACAGGAATGCTCTTATGTTCTCTATTCTTTTTTGAGCCGTTTCTGATTTGAAAATTAATTCCATATATTTTCTCCCAAAATTTCTCTATTGTAATTATACTCGCAAAATCTGAAATCTTCAACAGTTGTTACAAAATCTTAATAATTATTACAAAAATCTTACAAACAAAATAAAGTTTAATATTTATATAATTCGTGATATAATTAAAAAAGAATAATTTTTGCGAGGTGAAAATTATGGTTTTATCAGTCAACAGTATTTCAAAATCATTTGGCGAAAAGCAAGTGCTTAAAAACATATCCTTTTCTTGTGAAGGTGGAAAAGCTTTAGGACTTCTTGGCAGAAACGGTGCAGGTAAAACAACTATGATTAGAATTATTATGGGCGTTTTCAATGCAGATAATGGCAATGTCACACTTGATGGTTCACCTATGAATACAAGTAATGTGAAAATAGGTTATCTTCCGGAAGAGCGTGGACTCTACCCAAAGAAAAAGATTATGGAGCAACTTATCTATTTCGCAACATTACAAGGCGTAGACAAACAAACAGCCGTCTCTAATGCTGATAAGCTTTTCAAAAAATTACAGATTGAAGAATATAAAAATGTGCGACTTGATACTCTTTCAAAAGGCAATCAACAAAAAGTACAGCTTATTGCTACACTTATTGCTGACCCTGATATCGTCATTCTTGACGAGCCTTTTTCAGGACTTGACCCAGTCAATGCCACTCTACTTAAAGATATTGTCAAAGATTTAATTGCAGAGGGCAAGCTTGTTCTTTTTTCAAGCCACCAGATGAATTATATTGAAGAATTCTGCGATGATATTCTCATTTTAAATGGTGGACAAATTGTATTAAGTGGCAACATCAAAGAAATTAAGCGCGGATATGCACGAAATATAATCGAAATCAAGAGTGAGAATTCACAAACCATTGCAAATTCTCTTTTTGAGAGTAATCTACCATTTGTTAAAAGAGTGACTTTTGACGAAAACACAGTTTTTGTAACCCTTACAGATGAAAATGAGAAAAATGGGCTTTTAGATGCATTATCCCCAATGGGTAACCAGATTGATGAAATCAAAGTCAAAGAGCCAACACTCAATGAGATTTTTGTACAGTTTACGGAGGGACAGATATGAAACAGTTTCTCGCAGTATTTAAATTTGAATATCTCAATTTTATAAAGAATAAGATTTTTATTTTTCTCACCGTTACAGTTGCAGTAATTATTTCAGTTATTGCTTTTTATCCAAGATTTTCTTTATCAACAGATTTTTCATTGAATTTTGGCAAGCAAGAAACACCAACCTTGCTTGTTATCGACAAGGCAAATGTTGTAGGATTAGAAGAAATCATAAAGTCCACTATAAAAGATATCGATATTACTTTCACGACTGCTGGTGACGAAAATTCGGCGAAGCTTTCAGTTGAAAACAAAGAATACACTTCTGCTGTTGTAATAACAAGTCCACTTGAATACACCTATATTGTTGAAAATCTTGAACTTTATGACACAACTGAGCAGAATATCAGCAATATTCTTCTTTCCCACTATAAAACTATCGAGCTACAAAAATATGGTCTTTCAATGGAAGAAATTGTTGATTTCTCAACATTAACTGTTAAAAGCAATTCATTAATCGTTGGTCAGGACCAAACACAGAATTTTATGCACGCATACATTCTTATGATGGTGCTTTATATCACAGTTTTGGTCTATGGTCAGATTGTTGCTCAAAATGTTGCAAATGAAAAAAGTTCAAGAGCTATGGAATTGCTTATCACATCTGCTGACCCGAAAAATCTTATTTTTGGTAAAGTTTTGGGAACAGGTTTCGCAGGAATTACACAAATGGCAATAATTCTTGTGTGGGGTATTTTGTGTGTGGCAATCAACAAAGATTATCTCATTGACAGCAATATGTTTTCAATGTTCACAGGATTCTCTGCGCCAATGATTGTTTATACTATTATTTTCTTCCTTTTAGGTTTTTTGCTCTATGCCTTCCTTTTGGGCGCTATGGGTTCAATGGCATCAAAGCTTGAAGACGTTGGCACACTCACAATGCCCGTTATGATATTTTTAATTATTGGGTTTGTCGTTACAATTTCATTTATGAGTTCGGGCAACATTGACAGCGTTGTTGTTAAATTCCTTTCCTATTTCCCGTTCACAGCGCCAATGGCTATGTTTGCAAGAATTGCCATGGGTACAGCCACTACTATTCAGGCAATTATTTCAATAATTATTCTTCTTATTTCTATTGTCGGTGTGGGATATCTCGCAGTTGCAATTTATAGAATTGGAATTTTAATGTATGGCAAGCCACCGAAATTCAATGAAATTGTTAGAGCCTTAAAGAAAAGCTGATGTTCACAAAAAGTTAAATATTTATATATTTTTCTGTGATATTTATGTGATATTCTTTAACCAAGGTCAAGGGAACAAAACCTGACCAATCCCCTTTCATTTTCATTCTCCTTAAAACGAAAACGAGCTTTCTAAGTGAAAGCTCGTTTTTCTTCTTTTATAAGTTCGACAAATTCAAATTTGACAACAAAAAGAGCAGGTTTTTACACCTGCTCTTTTTTATTTATGCAATCCAG
>CALBNX010000084.1 GCA_937896885.1 uncultured Clostridia bacterium | reverse complement strand
TTTCATCGAGCAGGAATTGTTCGATGCCGATGTAGAGGATGCCGTCATCATCGTGCCAGGGGATGATGTTATCTTTGACTACAACAATCTTTTTAAAGGAATCGCCGACACGCTTTAAGGAACGGATCTCTTGCTCACGCTTTTCTTCGTCTGCAACGGTCAAAGCTGACTGGATATAATACTTTTTGCTGCCTTTATTCGCAACAAAGTCGATTTCAAGTTGAGTGCGTTTGCTTTTCTTTTCTGCATCCTTATAGCAGTACTCAACCACGCCGACATCCACACTGAAATCGCGGCCGCAAAGCTCGTTATAAATAATGTTTTCCATAATGTGATTTTCTTCTTGCTGACGGAAGTTAAGTCTCGCATTGCGAAGTCCCACATCGCTGAAATAGTATTTAAGCGGCGAGCCGATATATTTTCTTCCCTTAACATCATAGCGTTCGGCTTTGTAAAGCAGGAACGCATCAATGAAATAGTCAAGATATCTGTTAACGGTAGGCGCACCAATATTCATCTGCTTTGCACTCTTAAAGGTGTTGGTAATTTTGTTCGCATTCGTAAGCGAACCAACCGAAGACGAAACGATGTTAAGAATATCATCAAGCACAGATTTTTCATACACAAGCTTGTTTCTATCCATAATGTCGCTGATATAAATCGCATCAAAAAGCGATTGCAGGTACTTTGCTTTTTCTTCATGGCTCTTTTTAGTCATTACGAGAGGAAGGCCGCCATAGGTATAATACTCCTGCCAAGAATTGCGCTTTTCTCCCTCGAAAGCATTATAAAACTCCGCAAAGGAAAGCGGATTTACTCTGATTTCATCACCACGGCCACGGAACTCGGTGAGAATATCGGAGGATAGCATTTTTGAGTTGCTGCCGGTTACATAAACGTCAATATTGTCGTGCTTCATAAGACCAAGCACAACATCCACAAAACCGATCTTATCCTCAACGCCTTCGATGTACGGATTCTGAATAGTAACGACCTTTTGAATCTCGTCAAGGAAAACGTAGTAAGTTTTGCTCTCATCAGCAGTCAGGCTGCGAATATGCTTGCCGAGCTCAAGGGGATTACGGTATTGAATATTTTCATCATCATCAAGAGCAAGGCAGATAATACACTCGTCCTCTACTCCGATTGACTTCAAATAATCCTTATATATATTGAACAGCAAATAAGATTTACCGCATCGTCTGATACCGGTAATAACCTTAACTAAGCCGTTCTCCTTTTTGCTGATTAATTTTTCGAGATACTTTTTTCTTTCAATCATAGCACATACCTCATCAAATAATTTTGCGTATTTACGCATTTTTACGCTCTTATTATAGCATATCCCTACTTGCAAGTCAATATCACATCGAACAATTTTGCGTATTTCTACATATTTATTTCTTCCGTTGGCAATATGATGATATTCTTCTGTTTTTTGATCGCATAGTCAAGCGCAATCTTGGTGCCGCTTTTTCTAGTAGTTGGAGCATTTGCTTCGTCGTAGTAAACGATGCAGTATTGACTTTTGTTTATCATTTCGTAGTTGCGTTCCACATAAGCGGCTCGACCTGAGCCAATGATATTTTCAGGATAATATGTATTCTCGTAGCTTTCAAGCAGATAATTTTTATAGTGCTCACTGATATATGGATACTCCGCCCGTACATAGATTCGTTTTATGTGCGAGTGCTTTTCTTTTATTTTTGTCACAACTTCAAGGCACAGGCTATTAAAGCGGCTCTTGCTCCCAAAAAGAAAGGTATCAACATTTTCGTCCACAATTAGTTTTTCAATTATTTCAATAATTCTTGATTTTAGTTCTTCGGTTTCGTTAATCGTTCTATGACCGAAAAAGCAACAGGTATTTTCAATCAATATGCTCACCTCACGCATAATTTGCAAAATAAAACCCCAAAAATATTATTATGTGTCCTATTGGGATATATGCGTTATTTTAACATATCCGAATGGGATATACAATAATATTAATGTAAATTATGAGGTGGATACTATGGGTACTGATTATATTTCAATTGGTAATCGTATAAAAGAAATTCGCACAGCAAGGGGCTGGACACAAGCAAAACTCGCAGAGGAATCCGGCGTGGAACCTTCTAATATTTCTCATATTGAACGTGCTGCAACTAAGCTCAGCTTGCCAACACTCGTTAATATTGCGAACGCTCTTGGCGTTACTCTTGACGAAATTGCATACGGCAGTTTAGTTAAGAGTTCGCATGTTTCAATTAAGATGATTGATGAAATTCTTGCTGATTGTTCTCCTGAAGAATTAAAATCTATTGCCGAAGTAATTAAGACTACCAAATCTGTTTTGAAGAATAAATAACCTTAAAATGTTGAAAACACTCTGCCGTAACAGCAGAGTGTTTTTCGTTAGTATAGTCTTGTAATGTTAAACTCTTCTTCGGAAGAGTCGTAAGAATTGATTTTACAAAACCCGTAAGGTGTAGAGTTCGTTAGATCCGCGGTAATGTCCACATTGTACCACGCACCGCCTATGTAAACACGATTCCAAGTATGCTTGTATTGATAATCATCCTTGCGGTAACCATCTACAGAATAGCAAGGGATATTTTGACTGCGGCAGATGGCAGTAAAGAGGTTCGCAACATCATAACAGATACCTTTTTTCGTCTGCAAAGTTTTATCAATGTCAGAATGCTGATAAACCGGATTGCAGTTATAATCGTATGTGATATTATTTAGAATCCAAGCGTAGGCCACTTTTGCTTTTTCTTCATCCGTTAAGGCATCTGAGCAGATTTCATCAAACTGTTTTTCGTGGTCAGCATCCCACAGAACACCAGTACCGTTAGCAAGGGATTTGTTTGTGTACGAAAATGTCAGTCCCGTAAATACAAGCGTCAAAATAGTCGCCAAAAGCAATACCGCACTGATAATTTTAGTCGGGAGTTTTTCTTTGGAATTTGGTCCACAAATAAAGTTCTTGATGATTACCGTTGCTGACGAAAATACTGCGAGAAAACCAAGTGGACGACGATAGTAAATTGCAAAGTATAGACCAATAGCCACAATCGCAACTGCGAAGAAATATGTAATGGTTCTTTGCAGTTTTGCTTTTGCATTAATCAAAAATAAGCCGCTGCAAAAAACAGATAGCAGAATTAAGCACACAGGCAGTATGCTGATCAAAAGTGTGTCCCACAAGAAATAGGTAAAGTAAATGTTGATTGCCGTTAAAATAGCAAAGCCAAATAGCCGAATTTTCATAGAGTAGCCTCCAAAAAAATTAAGCCATTTACACTCGGTTTCAAGTGTAAATGGCTTAAAGATTTTTGGAACTTTTGCTCTTGCCTTGCCCACTTAAAACCGTCATTTTTTGCACAAAAACATGCATTGGCTTAAGTTTGGCTTATGGCTTACGATTTTGGCGGCCCAAAACCTCGAAAAACACAGTATTTATGCGGTTTTTCTTAGTCCAAAGGTTTCATTGTGGGGAACAAGATTACGTCACGGATTGCTTGGCTATCTGTGAGTAACATTGTCATACGGTCGATACCGAAGCCGATACCGCCTGTTGGTGGCATACCGAGTTCAAGAGCATAAAGGAAGTCTTCGTCTGTTGTGTTAGCTTCTTCGTCACCGAGTGCGAGAAGTTCTTCCTGAGCCTTGAATCTTTCTCTCTGGTCGATTGGGTCATTAAGCTCTGAATAAGCATTTGCCATTTCCCAACCGTTCATAAAGAATTCAAAACGCTCAACATAGTTAGGGTCTTCAGGCTTTTTCTTTGTAAGTGGAGAAATCTCAATTGGATGGTCCATAACAAATGTTGGCTGAATAAGGTGGTCTTCAACAAATTCTTCAAAGAAGAGATTAAGAATATCACCTTTCTTATGATGCTTTTCAAATTCAACATGATGCTCTTTTGCAACTGCGTGAGCTTCTTCTGTTGAGTTGATTTCGTTAAAGTCAACACCTGAATACTTTTTAACTGCATCAAGCATTGTGATTCTTTCAAATGGCTTGCCTAAATCCATTTCAATTCCGTTGAATGTGATTTTTGTTGTACCGAGAACTTCTTGTGCTACATAACGGTAAAGATTTTCTGTCAAATCCATCATACCGTGATAGTCAGTATATGCCTGATAAAGCTCCATAAGTGTAAACTCTGGGTTATGACGAGTGTCAAGTCCTTCATTTCTGAATACACGACCGATTTCATAGACTCTTTCCATACCACCAACGATAAGACGCTTTAAGTAAAGTTCAAGAGAAATACGAAGTTTGATATCTGTATCAAGAGCATTGAAATGAGTTTCAAATGGACGAGCTGCTGCACCACCTGCATTATAAACAAGCATTGGTGTTTCGACTTCCATAAAGCCTTCGCCATCAAGATATTTACGCACTGCGCTGATAATCTTTGAACGGTTAATAAGAGTCTGTTTTGACTCTTGATTCATAATAAGGTCGATATATCTCTGACGATATCTCATATCAGTATTTGTGAGGCCGTGGAACTTTTCAGGAAGAATCTGCAAACTCTTTGAGAGAAGTGTAACTTCACTTGCGTGAATTGAAATCTCGCCTGTTTTGGTTTTGAACACTTCACCTTTAATACCGATAATATCACCGATATCAAGCTTTTTAAATGCTTTATATTCTTCTTCACCGATGCTATCTCTTGCTACATAAGACTGAATGTTACCCTTAAGGTCCTGAATATTGCAGAAAGATGCTTTACCCATAATACGCTTTGACATCATTCGACCTGCAACACTTACAGTTTTGCCTTCGAGAGCTTCGAAATCTGCTTTAATATCTGCACTGTGATGTGTCTGGTCATATTTTGTGATTACAAATGGGTCATTGCCTTCTTCTTGCAATGCTTTGAGTTTTTCCTGACGGATTCTCTGCTGTTCACCCAAATCCACTTCAACAATATTGTTTCTAATCTCTTCTGCCATGTTTATTCTCCGATTATTTTATAATTTCTGCAATTTTAAATTGAAGAGCACCGTTTGGTGTTTCAACTGTAACTTTATCGCCAACTTTATGACCGATAAGTGCTTTACCTACAGGTGATTCGTCTGAAATCTTGCCTGCTGCTGGGTCTGCCTGTGCAAAGCCAACGATTGTATAAACAAATTCTTTCTTCTTTTTATCAACAATTTTGACAACTGAACCGATGTGAACATTTTCATTGCTGAGTGATTCAACATCAAGAACTTTTGCAGTTTTGAGAATATGTTCAATTTCGCTGATGCGAGCTTCAAGCTTTGCCTGGTCGTTCATTGCTTCATCATATTCACTATTTTCTGACAAGTCACCAAAAGATTTAGCGAGCTTAATTTTTTCTGCAGCTTCTTTTCTGCCTTCAACTTTAAGTTGTTCAAGCTCTGCTTCAAGTTCTTTGAGAGCTTCTATTGTAAGTAATGTTTCTGCCATTTGAAAAACTCCTTTATTTTATAGAGTAATTTTGGACAAAACGCAATTGCCCATATTGAAAATATTATATTAAAAAATTATCGTTGTGTCAAGTGAATATCAGTTCATTTATCCCCTTTTTTTCACCATTTATGACGATTGTTTCAAAGCACAACTCTGCTAATTCAAAAACACCGCAAAACTCATATAATGCAGAATAAAACAAGAGTTTATCCACGCTATTATCATAGAGATTTTCATATATTTCGGGCACTTTGAAATCTTCGCCGTCTGATATGTTGTAAAGTCCATTTTTAGTGTTGATTGTCATTATATTTCGCTCTGCGTGGATTTTCACAGTTGCATCTTGAATTTCGCTTTGAAGTAACACACTAAGTCCTGTATTTTCAAGAATATAGTCACATATTTTTTCATATTTTCTCTTTTGGTCGGTTGTTATAATAATCCTTTCAAAATATGGTACTAAATTAAGCAGAAATTTCGTCGATGTCCCCTTTTTATCTATAATGCAAAGAGAATCAAAGGTTTTATTCTGCTGTTTTATAATCTCGGTAAAAGTATTTTTCATCATTTTATCATAGAGAGCTTTGTTTTTGTAACGCCCAACATCTGCAATATCGTCTATATTAACAGACTCATCCAAAAGCAATCTGTTTGCACATTTGCCAACAAAATAGGTCACTTGTTGCCAATCTATTCCCCTTTTGCCTATTGTTACTTCAAGTTTATAAAAAGGTGCGCCTTTAAAAACGGGAATTGTCTTTAACTCATAAGTATCTCTTATTAATTTTCCGAATATTTTTTCTTTTAAGTTGTATCTTCTCTCACTGATTTTCAGTAAACAAAACATAAAAATCCCCCCGCAATAGAATATGCGAAGGGATATAAATTTAGTCACTTACCAATTCAAGTGCTTTTTGATATTGAGTATCTTCTTCAAGAGTCAACATATAAAATCTTGCATTTTGCTCTGCCGAGAGAACAACTTCATAATCAGGCGTTAATCCAACACCGTTAAAGCTTTCGCTCTTATATGGATTGATTTTTGCAACTGTCAATGCAACGGCACTGCCATCACTTAATTCGAAGATTTCTTGCATTGTGCCATTACCTGCAGTTTTTACGCCTACAAGTTGAGCCATTCCAAAATCTCGAAGGTCACAGGCAAAAAGTTCTGCTGCACCAGAAGTGTTACCATTAATAAGTACGGTCATTCTAAAGCTCACACTATCAGAGTCAGATGCATATGTTTCAACTGTATTGCCATTTTTATCAATAGCAGTTGCGATTGCACCTGTGCCTTCAGTACCAACTGGCACCAACATATCGATACAATCAGTTGCATATTTGATAAGCCCTGTATCAGTATTTCTCAAGTCAAAGATAATTGATGTTACTGAATTTGAGTTCATATATTTGATAGCATCTTTAAGCTGTTCTTCAGTTGTGCTGTAAAAAGATGTGATTTTTATGTAACCCACTTTGTCAGTTGAGCTGTAATAAACAGACTGCGCAGCATAACCACGGGCAACTGAAACTGTTTTTGACTCACCATTATGAGTGAATGTTACCTGAACATTAGTGAGCTTCTCACCGCTGAGTTTATCAATAAGACTCTGGCTATTTGCACCATTCACTGCTACACCGTCAACGGCAGTAATAACATCGCCTTTTGCAATACCTTGAAGCTGAGCTGGTGAATCTTTTGAAACTTCTGAAACATAGATGTTATTGTTCTTGCTGTCATAAACAGCAATTACGCCAATGCCACCTTTATTCCCTTTTTCTTCTTCTTTATAATCTGCATATTCATCTGCATTCATAAAGTAACTATAACGGTCACCAACACCTTCAACATAACCATTTGACATCATTGAGTTGAGAAGGTTTTCGTTAAGTTCACCGAAATAATTTTTGCGAACAATATCATCAATCTCTGAAACTGATGAATAAAGGTTTGAACGGTCACTTACATCAGTGATAATGTTATTATAAATACTCATCGTCACTGCCATTGTGATTGTAATTGCCAATGCCACTGATAAAAACACTAGTGACAAAGCAAGACCAAGTGATATTTTCTTATTCAAAGGACATCATCCTTTTTTATATAATTTATTAGTTAACCGGAATTGGAATATAAGGTTCAGGGTTTACGCGGTTACCGTTAACGCGGACTTCAAGGTGCAAGTGAGCACCTGCTGCAGGGTTCGATGATGTTGGTCTTGGCCAACAGTTACCTGTGTTGCCCACCTTACCAATTATCTGACCTTGCTTAACAGTTTGACCAACAGTTACATTTCTTGAAGACATATGCGCATAAAGTGTGTTAAGTCCGTTGCCATGGTCAATGCTGACATAGTGGCCATAGGTAGAGCTTACATAGGTTGATTTTACAACAACACCATCAGCCATTGCATAAAGGTTTGCGCCCCATGTTGTCCAATATGTACCTGAGCCAAAGCTATTGCTTACATAACGATTTTTATAAGAAACCAGGTCAACTGACGCAGTACCTCTTGCGCTATGAGAAGCAAAGTTTGCTGAATATTTTACGCCACTTTCTTGAATTGGACAAATTGTACCCTTACTTGATAGCTTGAAGCCATGACCTGTTGAGCCGCTTACTGTACCGCTACCGCTTGAACCAGAGTTACCAACATCTTTGTCTATTTCTTGTGACTCTTTTTCTTTTGCGATTCGTGCTTCTTCCATAAGTTTTTGGATATAAGCACTCTTTTGGTCCATTTTACCGATAATTTCATTTTCTTTTCTTTGATATGCTTCGTTTTGAGCGACTGCCTTTTCTTTCTTTGCAAGTTGTTGGTCATAAACAGATTTTTCAGATTCGCGTTCAGCCTTGTCAGCCTCAAGCTTTTGACGACTCTTATCAAGGTCATTACGCTTTGCAGTCAAGTCTTCAACCATTTTGTTGAGCCCATCAATTTGTTCTTCAAGGTCACTTACAATTGCTGTATCGTGCTTTGAAATCTGACGAATCATTTCTGTGCGATTAAGAAAATCTTGAAAATCTGTTGCACTTAAAAAGATTTCAAGTTCACTTGTTTCACCAGCCATATATGCTGCTCTGAGTCTTTTTGAAAGAATGTCATAGGTTTCGTCAATTTTAACATTCTGCTCTGCAATTTGAGCATCAATTGTTGCAATTTCAGTTTCAAGAGTAGCAATCTTAGATTCAAGTTCTTCGATTTGAACATTAAGCTCATCAATGTTTTTCTGAATTGGTGCAATTTTTTCTTCAAGTGCTTCGATTTGCTCATCAAGAACTTTTTTTTGTTCTGCAAGCTTTTCAAGAGTATCGACACTATCTCCTCTATTGCCCATTTGTTCGAGTTCTTTTTCATTTTTAGCAATTTCTGCTTCAATGTCAGCAAGACTTCTCGCGGATGTTGGGAATGTAAATGAAGAGAAAAGCATTACAACTGCAAATAATACTGAAAGAAATTTTACACTATTCTTCACTTACAACACTCCCTTGCTCTTTAAGATATTTGCCCATTGAGATTAAACTACCGAATGAGCCTGTGAAAATACCGATTCCCATAAATATGAGAAGAATCCAACCTGCATAAGCACCGAATGCCACCGGTGTGAAGATTGCAAGCATATTTTTAAATACATAAATCATACCTTGGTAAAGACCTGCGAGCAAGCCAAATGACACAAGGCTTGATGTTACACCGATTACCATACCCTCAATCATAAATGGCCAACGAATAAACCAGTTTGTCGCACCAACGGCTTTCATAATGCTGATTTCAAGTTTACGAGAGAACATTGTAATTCTAATTGTGTTTGAAATGATAAAGAGTGACACGATAAAGAGAAGTGCAACCATACCTGCGATTACGATTGTAACTGCTTTTCGCACACTGACAAGCTTATCGGCAAGGTCACTGTTTTCACGGACATTTTCAACATTCTGCAATGCTTTAAGCTCTGAAACTGTCTGGTCAAACATAGTCAAATCCTTGACCACAACTTTATAAGCGTCTGGCAATGGGTTTTCGTCAAGACCTTCAAGCAAGACTGCGTCTTCGCCCATACTTTCAAGCTGTGCTGCGAATGCGTCTTCTTTTGGGACAAAGATGCAATCTTCAATATTGTTCATAACTTTGATTTCGTTGCCCATTCTGGTTGTGTCTTCATCTGACACACCATCTTGAACATAAACCATAACAACATTTTGGCTTTCGATATTATCAAGCAATGCATTAATATTGAAATAAATCATTGAGCCAAGACCAATGATTACAAGACAAGCCATCAAAACTGTGATTGATGCCAACGACATAAGTCTGTTAACCCAGACATTACGGAAGCCTTCTTTTGTAAGGTATTTTAAACTTGCACCTTTCATTCGTTAGCACCCCCGTCTTCTGCATCAAGATATTTTGAATAGTCAAAATCATCATCAAGACCATAGTTTTTCATAAACTCTTCAAGTTCACGGTCACTATTTGGTTGAATGTAATATGATGTTACTTCTTTTTCTTCAATTTTCTTTTCAGCCTCTTTAACTTCATCATGAGACTGCTCAACCTTTTCCATTATTTCTTGTTCAGCTGCTTCAATCTTTTCTGCAGTTGTTTCTGCTTCTGCAACTGCTGTATGTACAACTTCTTCTTTGAATTTTGCACCAGTATCAGAAATAACACTACCCTGGTCGATTGTAATAACACGATGGTTGAAACGACGAACCAGTTCGTGCTCGTGAGTAACCATAACGATTGTTGTACCAGTATTATTGATATGGTTGAGCAATTCAAGAATTTCATATGACATTTCAGGGTCGATATTACCTGTTGGCTCGTCGGCAATAATAATGCCAGCGTTATTTACAAGTGCACGAGCAAGAGCAACTCTTTGCTGTTCACCACCTGAAAGTTCAGTTGGCAACTGACGTGCCTTTGATGAAAGTCCCACAAGGCTCAACACATAAGGAACTCTTTTTCTGATTTCTTTTTCTTTTGCGCCAATAACACGCATTGCGAATGCAACATTATCATAAACTGTCATATTCTGGATAAGACGGAAATCCTGGAAAACGATACCCATTGTTCTTCTGAATTTTGGAATATCTCTGTTCTTGATTGTATTGAGATTATAATTATTGATAACAACAGTACCACTATTGGCAACCTGTTCTCTCATTATGATTTTAAGAAAGGTACTTTTACCTGCACCTGATGAACCAACAACGAAAACAAATTCGCCATCGTTGATTGTGATGGTTACATCGCGAAGTGCATGAGTACCATTATCATATGTTTTTGAAACATTTTTGAATTCAATCACAATATGCACCTTTTCTTTCTTTCAGCTTGGTTTTTATTGATTTTTGGATATAAATACACATAATAACCATTATCGGTGACTATTATACCACAAAATGTTGTGTTTGTAACGCTTTTTATAAAATGTTAACATTTATCGTCGTTTTGCATAAAATATATGGATTGCAATGTATATTTTTAACAAAAGCAAAGGGACGAAGCAATATTTTCGTCCCTTTTGTGGTTTTATCAATATTTTATAGGGTTTGCATCGAGATACTTCTTAACCATCAACGCTACTTTAAACACGATTGCATCGTCAAATTCTCTCAAATCAAGACCTGTAAGCTTCTTGATTTTTTCAAGACGATAAACAAGTGTATTTCTGTGAACAAAAAGTTTTCTTGATGTTTCAGAAACATTAAGGTTGTTCTCGAAGAATTTCTGAATTGTGAAGAGTGTTTCGTGGTCGAGACTCTCGATTGAGCCACGCTTAAAAATCTCACGAAGGAACATTTCACAAAGTGTTGTTGGAAGCTGATAAATAAGTCTTGCAATGCCGAGATTATCATAACTTACGATTGTCTTTTCAGTATCAAAAACCTTACCAACCTCGAGAGAAACCTGAGCTTCTCTAAATGAACGAGCCAAATCCTTGATTGAGTCAATGGCAGAGCCGATACCAACGAGAACATGAGTATAATATTCTGTTCCCAATGAGTCAGCAATTGAACGTGCAAGCTTTTCAAGGTCTTTTGGTTCAATATTGCTCTTAACTTCTTTAACGAGAGCAATATCTGTTTCGTTAATGTTGATAACGAAATCCTTTGTCTTATCAGGGAACAAGTCCTGAATAATATCGAATACAGAAACATCGTTCTTTTCTGTAATTCTGATAAGAAGAACTGCTCTTGTAACATCATTGTTAAAATGAAGCTCACGAGCTTTAATATAAATATCACCAGGAAGAATATTATCAAGGATTACATTCTTGATAAAGTTGCTTCTGTCATATTTTTCGTCATAATATTGCTTGATAGTTGAAAGTGAAACTGCAAGAACAGAAACATAACGAGCTGCGATTTCATCATCGCCTTCAACGAACACAGCATATTCAGGATGCATATGTGCACCGAAAACTTTATATGTATATCCGTCTGCTACGCTTCTTTCAGGAGATGCAAAAACATCTGCAACAGCGTGTGACTGAATCTCACCGATTCTGCCAAGCTCACTGCAAGAAATGACAGTGCCTGTTTCGTCAATTATACCGAAAGTTCTGTCAATAACATCAACCATCTGATGTACGATTCCTTGAAACAATCTGTTAGACATGGCTTATACCACCTTTTATACAAATTCACGATTGGAACACTATGTATTTTACACAATAAAATGCGTTTTGGCAAGTAAAAAATTGATATTTTTTTAATTTTTTATAACATTTTTCACAAAAAAAGACATATTTTTTAGACAAATCACGCAGTAGAACACTTTTTTCGACCTGTTTTTAATTGTTCAAAATGACGAAAAATTTATCTTTTGCAAAGCAAATTCAACTCATTTAGGGTTATTTCACGACATTCGCCCGGTTTTAAGGCTTCGTCCAACGAAAGATTACCCATTTTCGAACGATGCAAAGCGATTACTTTATTACCTGCTGCAGCAAACATTCTTTTAACCTGATGATACTTACCTTCACAAATCATAATCTGCACCAACGGATGCTCACCGTCTTCTAAAACTTCAACCCTTGCTTCTTTTAAGGTTGTCCCATCTGCGAGAGTAATCCCCTTTTCAAGCATATCTATATCATTCTTTGAAAGAGAATGTTCAAGAGTTGCAAGATATGTTTTGAAAATGTGGTTCTTTGGCGAAAGAATCTTGTGCGCAAAATCACCGTCATCAGTAATAAGCACAAATCCCGTTGTATCTTTATCAAGTCGGCCAGCAGGGAAAAGTCCTTTTCTATACAACTCATCGGGCACTAAATCCACAACAGTTTCATCAGTGTCACTTTCACTTGCAGAGACTATCCCCTGTGGTTTGTTGAGCATTATATAAATGTGTTCTTTTAAAGAGAGAATTTCACCGTCAAGAGTGACAACATCATTATCAATATCAATTTTTATGTCGCTTTTCTTTGCAACAACACCATTAACAGAAATTCTTCCCTTTTTAACTATCTCTTTAACATCACGACGAGAGAGTGTCCCTTGTGACGCAAGAATTTTATCAAGTCTTTCCATATTGTTTTCCTTTAAGTTTTTTCAAATCCGTGCATAAAGCCATCAAGTTCAATTGAGCAGACATCGCCACCGATAACGAGCCCTTCATAGACCAACAGATTTATTCTGATATAGTTTTTGCTTTCGTGGCCAGGATAATTTTTTATAGAATATGTCCACCGTTTCACGCGCATTCCTGAATAAGTTTTCAAATCAAAGCCCTGTTTTAACTGAATATCGTTATACTGTGTATATGTTTCGTCAAACTCTGTTGGAATTATAACTTCGCATACTTCAACGGGGTCTTCGTCAACTTCCCAACCGAATTGAGATATAAAGCTTAGTCGTTCACTTTCAGTTGAAGCCTTGATACTTGCTTTATCAGCATTATCTACATCTGTGCTTTCTTGTGAGAGTATGAACAGACTTATCACAGTTACAACCACAAATGCTATAAGCAAAAACAGTTTTATCTGCTTGGATTTTATTGAATAAACGAACATAAATTAACACCTCGAACACAATTTATATAAATAAATATGCGGCGAGGTGTGAATTTATAATATTAAATATTTATTAAATGCCATTAAGTATTATCATCTATAAATATGAGATTATTCGTCAACACGTTTTGACTGTGAAGCTGCTCTAAGATGTTGACGAGCACGACGAATTTCGTTAACTGAATTTGTGAGTGTTTCGTCAGCAACTGCTACGATGCTTTCAACATATTCACTTGCACTTGTGCGCATTTCGTTAGACCAATTTCTTGCCTGTTCTGTGAGTTCAGTTGCACTTTGTCTTGCCTGTTCAACAATTTCAGTAGCCTGTGCTCTTGCATTTGCAAGAATTTCTGCTGCCTGAGCTTCTGCACCACGAGTGATTTCGTCTTCAGAAATAATTTCTTTTGCACGAAGATGTGCTTTTTCAATAATCTTATCTGCACTATCTTGTGCACCTGCAAGAATTTCTTTTCTTTCAGAAGCAATTTTTCTTGCCTGCATAAGTTCATCAGGCATATTGAGTCTGATGTCTTCAATTGCAGTTTTGATAGCCGCTGAGTCAACCAAAAGGTTTGATGTAAACGGTACTGTTTTTCCTTCTTCAAGTATTACTTCAATTTCTTCAAGTAAGCTTTCTATTGTCATTTGCTCACACCTCGTTTAATTCTTTTTACTATTATATCACGAATTGATTCGGGAACAAAATCATTTATATCCCCACCCAATTCGCAAATTTGCTTAACCACACTTGAACTAAGATACAAATTTTCAACTCTTGTGTTGATGAAAACTGTTTCAAGTTCATTATTGAGTTTTTTGTTCATCTGTGCCTGCTGAAACTCATATTCAAAGTCGGACACAGCGCGAAGCCCCTTAACAACTGCAACTGCATTTTTTTGTTTTGCATAGTCAGCCAGAAGCCCCTCGTAAATATCAACCTCGACATTTGGCAAATCTTTGGTACAACTCTTAATGAGCTCTGCTCTTTCTTCAGGACTGAAACAAAAATTTGTCTTTGAAGGGTTTTTCATAACCACAACTATAACCTTATCAAAGAGTTTTGAACTGCGCCTGATAATATCAAGGTGACCATTTGTAATCGGGTCAAAACTACCCGGACAAATTACGGTTTTCATATTCTCACTTATTCTTTCTGTATGCTGTAAGTTTTATTTTGCCGTATCTGTATTCACGGTGAATTTTAAACTCACCTGCTGTTTCAGGCAAAGTTTCATCTAACGCACTCTCGCAGATGATTATACCCCAGTCATTCATTTTTTCTGCAACAGCTGGTAAAACAGCATCAATTATTTCTTTATTGTATGGTGGGTCGAGAAGAGCAATATCAAATTTGTCTTTACTCAAAGTAATATACATTTTTGAGTCGCCACAAAAAACACTTGCTCTTTTTTCAAAACCAACAGATTTAAGATTTTGTTTAACCACATCAACTGCACGGCTTGAGCTGTCAACAAATGTGCAATGCTTCGCCCCACGGCTGAGTGCTTCAATACCTAACTGACCTGAACCTGCAAACAAGTCGAGAACACTTGCACCCTCAAGGTCAAACTGAATGATATTGAACATTCCTTCTTTTACTCTGTCGGTGGTAGGACGAACATCTTCGCCTTCAAGAGTTATGAGTTTTCTGCCTCTCGCTTCACCTGTAATTACTCTCATAAATTCGCTCCAACCTATCAATACATAAAAGTATTATCCCATTTTTATAGAGATTTGTCAAATATTTTTATAATCTAGTTGAAAAAACGCCATGTTTTTTGTCTTATTTTAATGAAATAAGCAATTTTTCAAGGTCTTTTACACTCTCAACTATGTATTCTGCACCTGCTTCTTCAATGACTTCACGGTCTCTAAATCCCCAAAGCACGCCGATTGATGGAAGATTTGCATTTTTAGCTGTAAGAATATCGGTATCAGCATCCCCTACAAAAACTGTATTTTCAATTTTACTGCCTAATTTTTCCAGAGCATAAAAAACACCGTCGGGTTCAGGTTTGTTTGGTCTGTCGTCAGAGCTACCAACTACAAAGTCAATATTTTTACCAAACATTCTCTTGCACAAGTCCTGTGCAGCAAAATCTGCTTTATTGGTAACGATTGCAGTCTTAAAACCTGCTTTTTTGATATTTGTGAGCATATCGTTGATTCCATCATAAGGCGCTGTTTTGTCTTCCATATGGATTTTATAATAATCACAGAAATCTTTAAAACAGATTTCAAATGTATCATTATCAATATTTTTTGGTACTGCTCTCTCCATTAAAAGACGGATACCATTACCCACAAATGAACGGATTTCACCTAAATTACGAAGCGGAAAGCCTTGCCTTTCAAGGGCATAGTTTACGCTGTCTTTTAAATCTTCGAGAGTGTTTAAAAGTGTACCGTCCAAATCAAAAACTATTGTGTTTATCATTATTCTTCTCCCTGATTATAGAAATTATATATGTTTTCAGCTAAGGAAATATTTATACCCTTAACTTTTGCAAGGTCTTCTACACTTGCATTTTTAATATTCTTTATTGTTTTAAAGGTTTTAAGCAATTCTTTAGCTTTCTTTTCACCAACACCGTTGATTTTAGTGAGTGAAGAGTCTAAACCTTTTTTAGCGTGTTTTTTGTGGTGGAAACTGACAGAAAATCTGTGCACTTCTTCTTGAATTTCAGAAACGAGAGTGAACACAGCTCTGTTTGAATTGATTGCGATTTCACCACCATCCCCCGTTATTGCACGAGTTTTGTGTTTTGAATCTTTAACCATACCAAACAATGGTACATCTATATTCATTTCATTCAAGATTTCTTTAACTACGCTTACCTGACCTTTACCACCGTCAAGTAATATCAAATCGGGCATTTTGCCGAATCCTTCTTCAGCATTTTCGTTTTTATGCTTTTCATATTCATTAAAACGACGCTCTAATACTTCGCGCATTGAGCCGTAATCATCTTGTCCAACAAAAGATTTAATATTAAATGTGCGATATGCTCGTTTTAACGGGCGACCATTTTTAAACACTATCATACCTGCAACATTATCGTCGCCACCTGTGTGAGAAATGTCATAAGACTCGATATATTCAGGTGTGTTTTCTAATCCCAACAAGGTTTTTAATTCTTCAAGGACTTTGATTTCACCTGATTTTCTGCCTTTTTTCTGTGCCAATTTCTCAAAAGCATTCTCACGGCACATATTAATAAGCTTTAATCCGTCACCTTTTTGTGGTACAGAAACAACACATTTTTTGCCACGAAGATTTGTGAGATATTGAGCTATCAAATCTAAATCTTCTATTGTTTCATCTAATAACACTTTTTGTGGTACAGAGCGGATTGCATAATATTGAGTTAAGAAACCACCGCGAAGGTTTTCGTCATTCTGGGTATTATCAATGAAGAAGTGCTCACTATCACAAAGTCTGCCTTTATCAAAGCGCAAAACGACAATACAAGTGTCATTATCATTTGTTGCAACTGCAAAAACATCTTTTGACTCGCCTGTTTCAGTAACAACCTTTTGTTTAGTCTGCATATTTTGAATAGCGCGGATTCTGTCACGATATTTGCTTGCATTTTCAAAGTCAAGATTTTCTGCACATTCATTCATTTTCTGGTTTAAATCGGCAATGATTTTTGAGATATCGCCATTAAGAAAATCAAGAGCATCTTTAACTGTATCGTTATATTCTTTCTTTGAAATCTTGCCCGTGCAAACACCCATACAACGGTTTATATGGAAATTAAGACAAGGTCTTCCCTTTTTAAAATCTCGTGGAAATTCTTTATTGCATTGTGGAAGACGAAAAATTTTATTAGCTTCGTCAACGGATTGTTTAACTGAATATGAACTTGTGAATGGTCCGATATAATCAGCGTTTTCATCATCCTTTTGAAGCACAGCAGAAATTTTAGGATATTCTTCTTTTGTGACTTTTATATAACTATACCCTTTATCGTCTTTTAAGAGAATATTATACTTCGGTTGATTTTGTTTTATAAGACTTGCTTCAAGAACAAGCGCTTCGAATTCACTATCGGTCAAAATATAGTCAAAATCATTAACATTTTCAACCATTTTAAGCACTTTGACAGAGTGTTTATTCTGTGAACCAAAATACTGACTGACACGGTTTTTAAGTTTCTTTGCTTTGCCGATATATATAATTTTACCCTGTTTATTTTTCATTATATAAACACCGGGTGTCAAAGGTAATTTCATTGCTTTTTCACGCAAAGTTTTCAGTTTTTCGTTCACAGAATCACCACCTTTTAAAGTTTATATATATAATATCATAAAATCACAAAAAAATAAAGCACATCACCAAAGGTGATGTGCTAAATCTTTTAAAATTATTCAGCAAAACCTGTTTCAACAAGCTTTACAAGTTCGTCAACTGCTGTTTCTTCGTCTGGACCACCAGCAATGATGCGGATTGTTGTGCCACCCATAATGCCAAGTGACAAAACGCCGAGAAGGCTCTTAGCGTTAACTCTTCTGTCTTCTTTTTCAACCCAGATTGATGATTTAAATTCATTTGCTTTCTGAATAAAGAAAGTTGCTGGACGAGCGTGAAGACCTACCTGATTTTTAACTTCAACATCTTTAGTATACATAATTCATTCTCCCAAAATGATAAATTTACAAAACAACAGATAATTACACCTTTGTTACTACTATATTATAACACAAAACTTTGCCTCGTCAACGAAAAAACAACCACTTTTATTTCATTTTAATAATTTTAGCGAGTGAAACAAAAAACAACAAATTCACAACATTCATATTTGTATAAAATGACAATGCTTTATAAAGTTTTTTGTTAATATTCAATATTTTATATTAAAAATATATGAATAACCGTACTAGTTTGTGACTCTGTGATGAATTGTTGGTCCTGATGTAGTTAAAACGCCGAATTTCATACCCTGAGAATGATAATATTCAATTATTTTGGGCAATGATTCCATTGTAGCAGGTTTTGTATCGTGCATAAGTACAATTATAGTATTAGCAGATTTTGGATAATTACTACAAAAACTCAATTGTTTTTCAACAGTATTAGCACCGTCAGCATCACCATTTGAACAGTTCCAGTCAAAATAAGCGTAACCCATTTCTGTGACTTTTCTTGTCATTCTGGTCATTATACCCTTTGAATGTTTTTTACTGACTGAATTACTGCTACCACCGGGAAAACGCATTATTTTTGTTTCAACACCAGTCTGTTGCAGAACTAAATCAGAGATTTTTTGCAAGTCGGCTAAATATGCCTCGTCAGAAGCATAAATGCTTTTGTAATCATGTGAATATGTATGAAGACCGATTGCGTGACCACGGTTAACTATCTCTTTCATAAGATAGTTATATTTGCCACCATTCTTAACAAAAAACGTCGCCTTAACACCGTAACTGTCCAGAATGTTCAGTATCTGCGATGTATATTGCGACGGTCCGTCATCAAATGTTAAATAAACAGTTTTAACACCATTATTGGGATTTAATGGTTGGGCTGGGAGTTGGGGTGCAACAGGTTTTCTTGTTGTTGAAGTCTTTGCCGCCAACTTCTTGTTAAGACTATCAATTTTTTTATTTAATTCATCGACTTTGCTTTGATATTCTTTACTCTGACTATTAAGTTTTTCTTCGTAAGACTGTTTTTCACTTTCTTTTTCAACTCTGTATGATTCATATTCAGAAACCTTTGAGTCATACATTGAAGAATTTTCACTGAGTGCCCCATTAAGCTGTGAAATTTCTTTATTATTATTGTGCCATTTTACAACGAAAAACACTGTTGTAGCAGTAGCAACAAGAAATAGAACTGATAAAACAATAATTGCTATTTTCATCCAAGTTGCTTTGCTGATACTTTTAAGTTTCTCTTTCACGTTGCCACCACCTTTCAGTTGATTACTGTATTTATTGTATTACAAAAAACTACAATATTCAACACATTTTTTATTACATATTTGTAATTTTTTCTTTTATCAGAAATTCTTTATCTTTTTCGGTTAATTCTGCATTTTCGAGCATATCAGGACGATATTTTGCAGTCATTAAAAGAGACTGCTCTCTCTTCCATTTTTCGATATTGCCGTGATGTCCTGAAATGAGCACATCGGGTACTTTCATACCATTCCACTCATAAGGACGGGTGTATTGTGGATACTCTAAAAGTCCGTTATAGTGACTTTCCATTTCTTTTGCTTCGTCGTTTGGCAAAACGCCTTCTAACATTCTTGAGATTGAGTCAGCAAGCACCATTGCAGGCAATTCGCCACCTGTAAGCACATAATCCCCTATTGAAATCTGCTCATCAACAATTGTGTCAATTATTCTCTGGTCAACACCCTCATAGTGCCCACAAAGAATTGTGATTTCATCATACTCTGACAATTCTTTAACCCTTGCTTGAGTGAGAGTTTTGCCACAAGGTGACATATAAATCAGATGATTTTTATTATCACTTTTATCGCATATTGATTTATAGCAATCCACAATAGGTTGAATCTGCATAAGCATACCCATTCCACCACCATAAGGTGCATCATCAACACGGCGGTGCTTGTCCAAAGTATAATCGCGGATATTTATACAATTTATTTCAACTAAGCCTTTTTCCCTTGCACGACCGATTATGCTTTCAGAAAGCACAGCTTCGCACATTTCCGGAAAAAGAGTCATTATATTAATCTTCATCTTCAAAAAGTCCTTTTATAGGATTTATTAATATTTCGCCTTTTTCAACATCAACATTCACAATTACTTGTTTAATTGCTGGAATAAGCACTTCGTCACCTTTCGGTGTTTTTATATGCCAAACATCATTAGCACCTGTTTCGCTAACATCAACGATTGTGCCCAACACTTTGCCGTTGTTATCATCAATAACAGTACAATCAAAAAGTTCTTGCACAAACCAAGTGCCTTTCGGCAGATGTGCATCTGCGCGTTTCATATAAAGCACAGTATTTTTCAGCGCTTGTGCTTTTTCAACGGTATCAATATCCTGGAGCATTAAAATAACCATATTGCCATGTGGACGAGCTGATATTACTTTAACACTTTTTTCACCGTTCTTATCAAAATATAAGGTTTTAAATTTCTTGACAAATTCGGGTTTATCACACCAGGGATTAAAGCGCATTTCACCTTTAATGCCGTGAGTTGACACGATTTGCCCTATTTCTAGATAGTTTTTAATCATTTCGACACCTCATCCACAACTTTGTGGTCCTCCTTACCCTCAAGGGGAAGGCAATTATAAAGTTACAAAAAGGCAGACATAAAATGCCTGCCTTATTTGTAATCAATATTAGTCGATATCGACCTGGACTTTTTCGCCTGTGCGAGTTGCACCTGCTTTAACAACGGTTCTGATAGCCTTTGCAATTCTGCCCTGTTTACCGATAACTCTGCCCATATCTTCTTCAGCAACGTGAAGATGATAAACAACAATGCCACGGTCGTCAACTTCGTCAACTGTAACAGAAACTGCATCAGGATTTTCAACAAGTCCTTTTACGATTGTAATAAGAAGTTCCTGCATTTTTTCAAAGACCTTTCTTATTTAATAGCGCCGCTCTTTTTAAGGATTACCTTAACTGTGTCAGTTGGCTGAGCACCGTTCTTAATCCATTTTTCTGCCTTTTCGTTATCGATTTTGATTTCAGCAGGATTTGTCATTGGGTTGTAAGTACCGATTTCTTCAATGAATCTGCCGTCTCTTGGATAACGAGAATCTGCAACTACTACTCTGTAGAAAGGAGCTCTTTTTGCGCCCATTCTGCGAAGTCTGATTTTTACTGCCATTTTTGTTTCCTCCAAAATATATAAAAATTTTTATATTAAACACTGTTGTGTTTGTTTACTTACATTGGGAAGCCACCCATGCCACCCATACCGTTCATTCCGCCGCCAAAACCACTCATTTGCTTCATTTTACGTTTAAAGCCTTTTGAGTTGAACTGTTTAAACATCTTCTGCATCTGGCGATATTGATTGAGAAGTCGGTTGACATCTTCAACCTGCATACCGCAACCTGCAGCAATTCTGCGTTTTCTTGACGGATTGATTATATCAGGATTTCTGCGTTCTTTGATAGTCATTGACTGAATGATTGCTCGCATTCTATCAAGCTGTCTATCGTCAACGTCAACATCCTTAACTTTTTTATTAACACCAGGAAGCATTGAAAGAATGTCTTTCATACTGCCCATTTTCTGAACCTGTTCCATTTGGTCAAGCAAGTCTTCAAGGTCAAACTTATTCTTGCGAAGTTTTTCTTCAAGCTGTCTTGCTTTTTTCTCATCAAGAGCTGTTTCTGCTTTTTCAATAAGAGAAAGCACGTCACCCATGCCGAGAATACGAGAAGCCATTCTGTCAGGATGGAAGAAGTCGAGTTCATCAAGTTTTTCACCCATACCGACAAACTTAATTGGTTTGCCTGTAACTGCTCTTGCTGAAAGAGCCGCACCACCACGGGTGTCACCATCCATTTTTGTGAGAACAAGACCATCAATGCCGAGTTCGTCATTGAATGTGCTTGCAACTGTAACTGCATCCTGACCAAGCATTGAGTCGATTACAAGAAGAATTTCGTGTGGGCGGATTTCACTCTTGATGTTTTTGAGTTCGTCCATAAGTTCTGTATCAATATGCAAACGACCTGCTGTATCAATGAAAACATAGTCATAGCCTTTATCTTTTGCAAGTTTAATCGCTTCTTTTGCGATTGTTACAGGATTTGTCTGCCCCATCTCAAAAACCGGAACACCAACCTGTTCACCAACAACCTGCAACTGTTTGATAGCAGCAGGACGATAAAT
>CALBNX010000083.1 GCA_937896885.1 uncultured Clostridia bacterium | reverse complement strand
TATGATGTAGAAGCAGCTGGTTTGCTTACACAGGCTGAAATCGCAGCTATGGTTGCTGAGAATGGTAATATCTACGAGATGTAATAATCGTATCATAAAATTAAAGCTAATACATTTAGGTCAAACGGGAGCATCTCCGTTCCCGTTTGACAATAACACAAAGGAGAGTTACTACAATGATTAAGAAAATTGGTGCAATTTTACTTGCACTTGTTCTCAGCCTTTCAGTTGTTGTTCTTCCTGTTTCTGCACTTGAGGTTACTGGCGACAATACGCTCGCATTTGAACTTAAGTGGGATAAAGAATACTACAAAGCTGGAGATACAGCAGTTCTTTCAGTTTATATGAAAGGTGCTGAGGGCATCCAAATTCACTCAGGTGCGTTGATGATTGGTTTTGATTCAACTCAAATTGTGGAATTGGCTAACGAAGATGCAGATACAATTAAATCAAATTGGATTGCTTCTGACCTTTACACATCATGTTGGAAAGGCGTTGGTTCTGCTGCTATAACCCTTTTCTCAGAAACAAATGCAACTGTTGGTGCAAAAGTAGAAAGCAATTCAACATCTGAAGAAGCAGCAACATACAATTACTATCAAAAAATTGTTATTGCTCGTGATACAAGCACAGAAATTGGTGGTAACAGTAAAGCTGGTGTTCCAACGGAAGACCTTAATGCCCTTGCAGATGCAGGCGAACCACTTTTACAGTTCGTATATACAATTGCTGATGGCGTAGCAGATGGCACAAAAATTGTAGCTGGTATTCCATCTGGTTCTGCTGTTGGTACAACTCACACACAGTTCAAGCAAATGAAATCACCTGGAACAGCAACTACAACAGCAACAATAGCACCTGCAACTTTTGACCTTTCAGCAGCAGTTGCTGAAGCAACAGTTGGTACTCCATCAATCATTAGCACATTGAATCCTCAAATCAGATTCAATGGTCTTGAGACAAATGGCGCAGGTTCAGCTAACTTTGACGTTAGAACCCGTGCAACAGTTTCAAAAGCAGACTTTGCAGCAGCTCTTGGTGTTTCTGAAGCAGAATTTGAAGCAACAGCAAAAGCAAAGGGTTCAGACCTTAGAGTAGGTTTTGTTTACCAATCAACAGATAGTGGTGCTTTCGATATAGCAAAAGCTGAAGCAGCAGCATTAGCAGGCGAAAAAGAAGGCGGCTATGAAGGTGGCTATTATGTTAAAGATGTAACATATATTCAGCGTTCAGGCAACAACTATGTATGGACTTGTCTTCTTACATATACCGATGGTATGTATGATGATGGCGTTACAACATATGCATATATCATCTGTGGTAATGACGTTCAAATCTTTGCCGCTGATAAAACATCAGTAACTTTCAGTGCATTGTATGGCACATATTATTCACAGTACGCAGCAACACAGGCTTAATCTGTTTACTGAATAACTTATGATAATATTTTATAAAACATACAATTAATTGAAAGGAGCATATAAAAATGCGTGAATATATAACACCAGATTTCGATATTACAATTTACGAAATCGAAGATGTAATTACCGTGTCTTTCAAAGACGGTGATGTTGATGACAACGGTAATCAATGGTGGGGCGAATAATTTAAAGCCTCAAAAAACTAATAAAAACATTCCCCAAGGGTTTATCCCTTGGGGTTTTGTTTTGCCTAAAATGTTGAGGAAAGGTAAAATTATTAAAAATTGATTACATTATAAGGTAAAATATTGACAAGAATATTTTTGAAAACTTATAATTATATTGATATAAAAGATAAAAAATTTAGTTAAGGGGGGCGATAAAATGGAACTTGAATATATAATGCGATATGTGTTATGTATCCTTGCAATTGCAGTAATAATCAACTGTGTCTGGTCACTCATCCGTTTGCGCCCTGACAAAAAGGTTTATGCGTTGCTTGTTGATATGGCAAATGACACTCAATACCCCATAAATTGTTATGAAACATCCGTTGGACGAAGTCGATGGTGTGATATTGTGTTTTCAAATTCGACCGTTTCGCGTTCGCACGCTGTTGTAGCTCTTCGAAAAGACGGGTTTTATGTTTTTGACACCGAATCAAAGACTGGCGTTTATGTAAATAATGAAAAAATAGTGAAAAAACAAAAGCTTGAAGATGGCGACATTATCGCATTTGGCACGGCTTTTATGAAATTCTATATAGGCAGTGAAGCTGACCGTGATATTAAACACAAAAAGGAAGAAAAACAGCTTTGCCCGAAGTTAGTTAATATTATGGACGGCACAGAATTCGATTTAGACGGCGAGTTTATCACCATTGGTCGAGAAGAAGGTAGCAATATTGAGATTTCTGCAAGATATGTTTCACACCATCAAGCAGAAATTTTCAAAGAGAAAAACCGTTGGTATATTGAAGACTATGGCAGAGTTGTAAAAACAACCATAAATGGTGAACAAATCTATTCTCCAACCGAATTGCGAGATGGTGATGTTATAAAAATCGGTGATTTTGCATTCCTTTATGAAGAATAAGAATCCCACCACCGTCTTCGACGGTCCCCCTCCCTTTAACAAGGGAGGCAGTAACGAAAGTAGGTGATGATATGAATATTTTAAAGGGTAAAAATGTAAATCTTGCATTGATGCTTTTTGTGGTTACTTTGTTTGAAGTGACTTGTCTTTTTACGCTTTTGTCAAAGGCTGAAGAACAATATAAAATGAATATCATCATCACTATGGGTGTTTATATTATAGTTCAATATGCTTATTTCTTTGGCGCAAAAATTGTTTTGAAACGAAAAGGTTTCGAGGTTGAATTAATTGCATTTTTGCTAACTTCAATAGGACTTTCCATAACAGCGAGTGTATATCCCAAACTTGCAGTGAAACAACTTATCGCCGTGCTTATTGGTATTTTCGGCTTTATATTTGTGCAGTGGCTTTTGCGCGATATTGACAGAATAATGTTTTTGAGAATTCCTATTGCCATTTGCGCTGTGGGGCTTCTCGCGTTTACACTTGTATTTGCAAAACTAACAAATGGTGCAAAAAACTGGATTTATATTGGTGGACTTTCAATTCAACCATCAGAATTAGTTAAAGTAGCCTTCATTATTGTTGGCGCTGCAACTCTTGAGAGATTGCAGTCAAACCGAAGCCTTACAAAATTTATTATATTTGCTTTGGCTTGTGTAGGTTGCCTTTTCTTAATGTATGATTTCGGCACAGCACTCATATTTTTCTTTACTTTTATTGTTATTTCATTTATGCGCTCGGGTGATATTCGTACACTTGCCCTTGTCTGCACTGGGGCATTTATGGGTGGACTTCTTGTGCTTATGTTTAAGCCTTATGTTGCCAACAGATTTGCGTCATACGGTCACGTGTGGGAATATTTTGACACATCAGGTTTTCAACAAACTAGAACAATGATTTATTCCACAAGTGGTGGACTATTCGGTGTAGGTTTAGGTAACGGAAAACTCCGTGATATTTATGCGGCAACGGAAGACCTTGTTTTTGGCGTTGTTTGTGAAGAATTTGGTATGATTATGGCAGGCGCGATTTTGCTTTCTTATATTGCTCTGCTTGTTTATTCAATTCGTCACTCAAAGTATGCCCGTTCATCATTTTATGCTATTGTTGCTTGCGCAGCGGCGGCATTAATGCTCTTTCAGGCATCACTCAATGTGTTTGGCGTAAATGATTTGTTACCATTAACAGGCGTTACATTACCATTTATCAGCCGTGGCGGTTCAAGTATTATGTGTTGTTGGATGTTGATGGCACTTATTAAATCTGTTGACCGAAGCACTTACAGATTTGGGGGTGTTCGTCAATGAAATCTATCGGGAGAAGAGCACTGACTCTTTATACACTTATACTTTTATTCCTTGCAGGGTGTGGATTGCTTTATTTTAACCTTATAACCAATGCAAACGACTGGGCAATGAACAGAGCTAATAAGCATCTTTATTCAGAAGGTGCACTTTCTACTGCGGGCGATATTCTAGACTCAAAAGGAAATATTCTTGTTACTACAAAAGATGGTAAACGAGTTTATAGCGATAATAGAAATCTGCGAATGGCTTTGCTTCATACTGTTGGAGACACTTCGGGGTATATCGCAAACGGCATTCAGACCGCTTTTAAGGATGAATTGACGGGCTACACACTTTTAGATGGCGTTTATAATCTTAAACGATATGGAAAAGGCAACGATATAAAACTCACTCTCAATTCAAAGGTTTGTGAAACTGCTTACAGAGCTTTGGGTAACAATAAAGGTACCGTTGGTGTTATGAACTATAAAACGGGCGAAATTATCTGTATTGCCTCAACACCCACTTATGATATAAATAACAAGCCAAAGGACATTGACACAGATACAACCGGAAAATATGAAGGCATTTATATAAACAGGTTTTTCTCTGGCGTTTATACTCCCGGCTCAACATTTAAAGTGATTACAGCGCTTTGTGCGGTTGAGAATATTCCCGATATTTATGACAGAACTTTCGAGTGTAAGGGGAAAATCTTAATTGGCGAAGGATATGTTATTTGTAGTGGTACTCACGGAAAAGTAAGTTTTGAAAAGGCACTTAACAAGTCTTGTAACTGCGCCTTTGCAAAGATTGCAGACGAATTGGGCGCAGAGAAACTGATGGCAACTGCCGAGAGAATAGGTTTTAATACAAACATGGCAGACATCAGCGGAAAAATCCATTGTGCGAAGAGCAGAATAAATTTAACAGAGTCAAGCGCATTGGATATTGGCTGGGCTGGTATCGGACAATATACAACTCTTGTTAACCCTTGCCATATGTTGACAGTCATTGCGTCTGTTGCCAATGGTGGTGTTGCACCCTCCCCTTATCTTGTGAGTGGAATTACAAATCCACAAGGTAAAACCGTGTTCTCTGCAAAAGAGACCGTCACAGGAGAATATTTTGCAACAGATGTAGCAAAAAAAGTGGACGAAATGCTTCGTTCAAATGTAAAAAATCAATATGGTGATGGTTTCTTCCCTAAAATGAGTTTTTGCGGAAAAACAGGTACTGCCGAAGTAAGTAATGATAAAAATATTAGACCAAACGCGCTCTTTGTTGGATATTCTCAACTTGACGAAATGCCTTTTGCAATTATCGTTGTGGTTGAAGATACAACAACAAGCATCACAAGCGCCGTGCCAATTGCTTCAAAGGTGATGAAAGCAGTCAAAAGTGAATATGTAAAATAATAAAGACTACAAAAAGTAGTCTTTATTTTTATGTACTTTGAACAACCCAATTTTGTTGACTTTAACGCGATAAAGATGTAAAATGATAGTGTGTATTCTTATATACTGAAGTAGTGTATAAAAATCTAAAAACAAAGGGTGATTTTAATGAAAAAGTTCAAATCATTATTGTCAATTTTATTATCAATAATGATGATTGCTGCAATGATTCCGTTTAATGGAATTGTAGCTTTTGCAGCTGAAGACGAAAACAAAATCGAACTGAAATGGAAGTATATTGGTGAAGAGAATCCTATCCAATATTATGTTGACGGTGAAAGAATCGGTCAGTTCAACATTTCAGACGCAATTATCGAAATAAAGGTTGAATTTGAGGAAAAGACCGATGCAAACGGTGAAACAAAAAAGGTTTATAAAGACGCCGTTGCGACGCTTGAACAAGGTATCACTCTTGAGGGATTCGTTGTTGACCCTGCAGTTACCAGATTTGATTTGGTAATTCCTGAGAATGGCGGAAAAATTGGTGACATTGTTCTTACAGATGAAATGCAAAATCAGTTGAAGGATGTTGAAAATGTTCCTGCAACAATTTCGGTAAATACAGATTTGTCGGTTGTTGCAATTGCAGATAAAGCTTTTGCTGGAATTGAAGAGCTTGTTTCTGTAACACTTCCAGCTGATTTAGATTATATCGATGATGATGAATTGATATATAGCTTTATGGGTGGTTCTGCTTTTGCAGATTGTCCTTTGCTTGAAACGGTTGACCTCGGTGCCCTTCCAGTTGTTTCTAACTCTGCTTTTGAGAACTGTATTTCATTGGCTAATATCAATTGGGATAGTGTTGTATTCGTTGGAGCAAATGCTTTTGCTAACTGCGATAGTATTGTAAGTGCAAACTTACCAAAAGGCGTTATAAGTGTTGACCAGAGTGCATTTGCAAATTGCGACTCTCTTACAGAGGCTGACATTGACGCACCAATAATTGAGGATTCTGTTTTTGAAGGTTGTGCTCAGCTTAAAGAAGTTTCTCTTGGAGATTCAAATCCAACAATTGTTGGTGGCCTTGATAATCACTATATAGGTGACAAAGTTGTAGCAAATTGTCCTTCTCTTGAAAAAGTAACAATCCGTGAATATGTTAAGTCAATCGGAGCAGAAGCATTCAGTGGTTGCGTATTGCTTAAAACAATCAATCCAGGAAAGAGACTTATCTCTCTTGGCGACAACGCTTTCAAGGGTTGTGAAGGTCTTGAAGAAGTAATCTTTGACGAAGCGTTTGCTGTTTTAGGTAATGGTGCATTTGCTGATTGCATAGCACTTAAAAAGGTTGATTTGAACAAAGATTGTGTTGAAATTCCTGACAATGCATTTGCAAATTGTATTGCTCTTACAGAAGTTGGTATGAGTACTAATACAATTAGCATTGGCGCAGGTGCATTTGAAAACTGCTCATCATTGGTTGCTTTACCAGGTACACCTGATACAATTATAACAATCGGTGACAATGCATTTAAGAATTGTACAGCACTTGAGTCATTCAAATTCTCAAAAGAACTTTATTCAATTGGTGAAAGTGCATTTGAAAATTGCTCATCACTTAACGAAGCAATTATTTATAAAAATGTTGAGATAGTTGGTAAAAACGCATTTTATGGCGCAAGTGCACTCGAGACGGTTTCTTTTGAAGCGGGTTCAGCTTGTGAAAGTATCCCTGAAAATGCTTTCAGAGATTGTTCATCATTAAAATCAATCACACTCCCAGATGCCCTTTTAAATATAGATAATTTTGCTTTTTATAATTGTGCTTCTTTGGAAGCTATCAATATGCCGGATTCAGTTATTTCTGTTGGCATATCAGCATTTGAAGGCTGTTCATCAGCAGAAACAATCAAAATCAGTAGTTCTCTCGCAACACTTAGTGACAGACTCTTCTTCGGTTCAGGTGTTAAAGACCTTGTAATTCCCGAAACAGTTGTTTCTTTAGGAACAGAAGTTTTTGCAGAAAGCAAGGACATGGTTAGTGTTAACACAGGTAACACAATTACAAAAATTCCAGCAAACACATTCAGCGGTTGCTCTTCACTTAAAGATGTAACAATAGGAACTGCAGTTAATAGTATTGATGATTATGCTTTCCAGAACTGTTCATCTATTGAAGAAATCATAATCCCTGAAAATGTTCTCACAATGGGAGAAGGCGTATTTGAGGGTTGCTCAAGTCTTAAAAAGATTGATTTGAGCAGCAAGCTTACAACAATTAAAGCTAGTTGGTTTGCAGGTTGTACTGCATTAGAAGATGTTGATTTAGCTGATGTTACCGTTATTGAAAACGGTGCGTTCAAAGATTGTGCAAATCTTAAAGAAATTACTCTTCCTGCAGGTATTACAGATATTTCAAAAGAAACACTTGAAGGCCTTACAGGTCTTGAAAAGATTGTTCTTAGCGATTCAATCAAAGAAATTCCTGACGAAACATTCAAGGGGCTTTCAAACCTTGAAACAGTTGCTATTGGCTCAGGTGTTACAACAATTGGTGCAAATGCATTCGCAGGCACAGCAATTAAAACACTTGTTATTCCAGACAATGTAACAACACTTGATGTTAACGCATTTAAGGGTATGGAATATATTGAAGAAATCGTTCTTGGTGCAGGAATTACAGAGATTCCAGCAGAAATGTTCAAGGGTCTTGCTACACTTAAAACAGTAGTAATTGGCAAAAATGTTGTTTCAATTGGTGCAAATGCATTTAGTGAAACAGCAATCACAACACTTGACATTCCTGACAATGTAACAACACTTGATGCAAACGCATTCAAGGGTATGATTCTTGAAACAATCACATTTGGCGCAGGAATCACAGAAATTCCAGCGAATATGTTTAAAGGTTTTGCTACACTTAACACAGTAGTAATTGGCGAAAATGTTGTTTCAATCGGTGCAAATGCATTTGATAGTACAGCAATAACAACACTTGATATTCCTAACAGTGTAACAACACTTGATGCAAATGCATTCAAGGGTATGGTTCTTGAAACAATAATATTTGGTGATGGAATTACAGAAATTCCAGCATCAATGTTTGCAGGAATGACAACTGTTAAAAATGTAATGCTTGGAGCAAACACTAAAGTAATTGGTGAAGCAGCATTTATGGGCACATCAATTAGCAATATTGTTTTCCCAGATAGCGTAAAAGAGATTAAGGACTTGGCTTTTGCTGATACAAAAATTACAGAAGTTGTTCTTGGTAACGGAACACAGTCCCTTTCAATTATCGCTTTTGCAGGATGTCAAATTGAAAAGTTTGAATTTAATGGTGATAATTTTATAATTCCTGAAGCAATGTTTATGGAAAACACAGTGCTTGAAGAAATTGTTGTTGGAAAAGGCGTTGTAGAAATCGGTGAAGATGCATTTAACAAATGTTCAAACCTTAAAGAAGTTACAATTGGTAACGATACTGAACTTGTTGGTAAAAACGCATTCTACGAATGCACAAATTTAGACTCAGTTGCTTTTGGTAACAGCATAAAGAAAATTGGTGATTATGCGTTCTATGGTTGTTCAGCATTAACTGAACTTGCTTTGCCAGATTCTCTTGAAGAAATTGGTGTTTATGCATTCCATTTGTGCGCAGGCATAAAGAGTTTAACAATTCCAAATAATGTATCGGTAATCGGTATGAATGCTTTCGGTATGTGCTCATCGCTCGAAGAAGTAACTTTTGGAGCAAATGTTGGCACTATCGGTGATTATGCTTTCGCCTATAATGAAAAACTTTCAAAGGTAAATCTCGGCGGAGCAAAAGTTCTTGGTACTAGTGCTTTTGAAGGCTGCGGAGAACTCGTAACAGTTGATTTTGGTACAGCACTTACAACAATCGGTAGCAAAGCATTTAAGAATTGTGATAAGCTCACAGAGGTTGTTTTAGCTGATACAGTTACAAGCATAGATACTTATGCATTTACAGAATGTGACGCACTTGCAAATGTGACAATCAATGATGGTTGCAACACAATTGGCGCTTATGCCTTTGCAAATTGTAAGGCTTTGAAGCAAGCAATAATTCCTGATTCAGTAAATTCACTTGGTAAGTTTGCGTTTACTGGTTGTACCGCATTAACAACTGTTGAAATCGGTTCAGGATTGACAGAAATATCAGAAGGCGCATTTAAAGATTGTTCTTCAATTACAAGCCTTGACCTTGGAACAGGTGTGAAGAAGATAGGAAGAAACGCGTTCTGGAGAGCGACATCACTTGCTGAAGTTGAAATTCCTGCTCAGGTAGAAACAATTGATGCAGGCGCTTTCTATGGTTGCTCAGCCCTCACAAAAGCAACAATCCCAGCAACTGTTTTAACAATTGGTGCAAATGCATTTGATTATTGCGACAACCTTACAATTTACGGTGAATCTGGTTCAGCTGCAGAAAAATATGCAAAAGCAGAAAAAGTTCCATTTGTGGATATTAATGGTGGCAGCGAACCAGAAACTCCAGACGAACCAGAAGTTCCAGATGAACCAGAAGTTCCAGACGAACCTGTTCTCAATGGTTGGGTTAAGGATGGCGCTGATTGGTATTACTATAACAATGGTGTCAAGGCAACAAATTGTTGGAAATTAGACAGCATCGGTTGGTGTTACCTTGGTGCAGACGGCAAAATGGTAACTAACAAATGGGTTAAAGACAGTGTTGGTTGGTGCTATGTTGGTGCTAACGGTTATTGTGTAACAAACAAATGGGTAGCAGACAGCTATGGCTGGTGCTATCTTGGTGCAGACGGCAGAATGATAACTAACAAATGGGTTAAAGACAGCGTTGGTTGGTGCTATGTTGGTGCTAACGGTTACTGTGTAACAAACAAATGGGTAGCAGACAGCCATGGCTGGTGCTATCTTGGCGCAGACGGCAGAATGGTAGCTAACAAATGGGTTAAAGATAGTGTTGGTTGGTGTTATGTTGGCGCTGATGGCTACTGTGTAACAAACACTTGGGTTAAAGACGGTAGCAATTGGTATTATCTTGATATCAATGGACGTATGGTAACAGGCACAAAGGTCATCGGTGGCAAAACATATACTTTTGCATCTAACGGCGTTTGGGTTGGATAAATTCTAATATAACAATTAAACCTGTCAAGATTTTCTTGACAGGTTTTCTTTTAGGTCTGGCGGCGCTATTGTAATTTGCCTTAAAGTATGGTAAAATAACTTGATAATATTTTGTTTTTTATGGAGATTTTGCTATGATGAAAATTTCACCATCAATTTTATCTTGTGATTACGGTAGAATTGCAGAAGAATTAAAAGATATGGAATTAGCTGGTGCTGATTATATGCACATTGATGTTATGGATGGCCATTTTGTGCCAAATTTAACTCTCGGTGCACCTGTAATCAAATGTATCAGAAAGGCAACTGATGTACCTTTTGATGTGCACCTTATGATTAGTGAACCACTTAAATATATTGACGATTTCTGTGACGCAGGTGCTGATATTATCACATTCCATACAGAATGTGACTCACCTATTGGTGAAACAATCGATAAAATTCTCTCTCGTGGAGTAAAGGCATCTTTGACGGTTAAACCTAAAACACCTGTTGAAGATATTTTTCCATATTTAGACAAGCTTTCAATGGTACTTGTTATGACTGTTGAGCCAGGCTTTGGTGGACAGAGCTTCATGGAAGATATGATGGCAAAAGTGTCTGCTTTAAGAAACGAAATTAATGCTCGTGGACTTGATTGTGAAATCGAAGTTGACGGTGGAATAAACGAAAAAACAATCGCAGTTGCTGCAGCAGCGGGCGCAGATGTATTTGTTTCTGGTAATGCGCTCTTCTCTAGTGCTGACAGAAAAGAGGCAGTTGAAAAATTTAAGGCAATCGCAGAAGAAAATTTCTGCAAAAACTGTTAAATTTGAACTTTACCTAAAAAACTACCATGCTCAAAAATTATTTCCTTGGAAAAAGAGTTTGAAACCAAACCAAATTCTTTGAAAATAGGATAAAACCTTTTGTGCTTGGGTGATAGATGAAGATAAAAGTCATTGTTCATCTCAAATATTTTGCAAGTTGTTTTGACAACGGAACATCTTTGAACTGACAATATTGTGTCAAGCAGAGAATTGAGATTATCGGTTTTAAAGAAAAAGTCATTATCGGTTTTTTTGACTTTGTATCTGTGATTTTTCACAGAAAAAGTAAAAATGAAGAAACACCCACCGTCATCTGTGGGCAATGCTTCAATGGTGATTTTATTATTAGTTTTTATCTTATCTTGTGATATTTCATTTAGAATCTTCCTGATGGCTATTTCGGTGAGCTCATTATCACAATCAAGTGAGTCATATGTAATATGAAATTGATTCATTTCTTCTTTTGAGAGTTCAACTAACATTACATTGTCATTAAGAGATTCATAATTCATAAGAAATTCCCCCTTTAATTCATAATATTACAAGGGCTTGGCAGTTGCAACAAATAAATATTGGAAAAAGCGAGGAATAAGTTTTGACCAATCAACAAATAACACAAAAACCACAAGATTTTATAGATGTGCGTAATCACATGATTGATTATGCAATTATGCTTACCGCTCCGTTTTTGGTTGCGGTGCTTTACCATGGGCTCAGAGCAATTTTGCTTGTGCTTATTTCAATAGTTACTTGCACAATTTGTAGAAGAATTGGCGAAAAATTTTTAAATTGTGAATTCTCATCAAGAGATTTTTCAAACTGGATAATAGGCGTAACCTTTGCATTGCTTTTGCCATCAACTGCTACTTGGTGGATGGTAGTTTTTGGTGCAATCTTTGCAATTGTTGTTTGCGTTTTGCCTTTTGGCAAAACAATAAGCTCACCTTTTGTACCTGCGGCGGCAGCAATAAGCTTTGTCACTCTTTGCTGGCCTGACAGAATGTTTGCATACTCCGACACAGCAGGAATGTCTTTAAGTAAAATGCTCTCACAGGGCAATTCAATCGGTAGCAACGCCGTTGCACTTTTAGAAGTTTTCACAGGCGCTTTGCCATCTGCAATGGGTGCGGGGTGTGTCCTTGCGTTGCTCGGCGCACTTATATTTTTTACAATTCGTCGTCCAAAAGATGCAATTTCAGCATACACATTTATGCTTGCTGTTATTGTTATGGCAATTCTTTTTCCAAGAGTCAGCACAGGCAGATTTATTTCTGTGATTATGGAATTTTGTGGCGGAGAAGTGCTTTTCGGTGCAATATTCTTTATGACATATCCATCGGCTTTACCAAAACGCACATTTGCTCGTGCAATTTGGGGCTTTGTTGGCGGAATTATCTGTATGTTAATGAGATATTTTGGTTCATTTGAAGAGCCAATGTGTTTTGGTATTCTCATTGCTTGTGCATTGACAGAATTGGCTGATAAAATTCCACTTGCAAAATGGGAAAAGGCTAAAGAAGAAAAAGAAGAAATTAAAGTTATTGAGCCAACCCCTGCTGTTGTTCCAGAAGAAGTACTCAATGAAATTCCTGATGTTGAAGAAACTGAAACTGAAGAAGAAACAGAAACTGATGAAGAAATTGTCGAAGAAGTGCCTGTTCAGGAAAGCGAAAGTCTTCACGATGTTATTGAAGAAGAAAATACAGTTACAGACGTGCAAGCACCTTTTATGACGGGAGGTGACAGTGATGAGTGAGAAAAGTAGTACATTCAAGAGAATAAGAAACAGTGCTGTTATCAAAAATCCGTTGCTTTTTGAAGCGATTGGTCTTTGTCCCGTAGTTGCCATTACACTTTCATTAAGACTAGCAGTTTTTCTTGCAATAGTTACAGCTATTGAGTTAATCGTATGTGAAGTTTTATCATCATTGTTGCTTAAAAATATTCGTCGTCATTGGCGTGTGGCACTTTATGTGCTCTTTGGTGTGGGTGTTATCTTCCCTATAATGGCGTTAGCAAACAAAATTTTCCCTGATATGTCAATAAACTTCGGTGTTTATTTGCCACTTATGGCTGTTAACTCTTTGGTTGCCCTTCACTGTGAAAGAGTTGCAGTTAAAAACAATGTGAAAGATAGCCTTGTTGATGCTATTGCGGCATCAATGAGTTATGGTGCAGTTGCAATCATCACAGGTCTTGTCCGTGAAATACTTGCAAGTGGCACAATCGGTGGAATTGATTTAGGGATTGAAGTCACTTTTCCTGCTCTTTTAACTCCGTTTGGTGGACTTTTGATTATTGGATTTCTGGCAGCGGTATTTAAAGCAGTTATCAATGCAAAATATCCTGATGCATCACCTGATAGAGCTTTCGATACTTCAGAAGTTACCCGTTCAGTTCGTGGCTCACTTAAAGAGTTAATGAAGGACGAGCTGGACCCATATTCTTTCGGCACAGAAACTGCTTTTGTGCGTATCCGCAAAGAAAAAAGAGCAGAAAAGAACATAGAGAAAACTCAAGAAGTAAATCTTGAAGAACCTAAAAAAGAGAAAAAAGAAAAGGTTAAGAAATCTAAAAAATCAAAGAAGGTTGAAGAAGCACCCAAAAGAGAGCCAAGAGTTCGTCAGACTGATGAGCGAACATATCTTGATGATTTCTCTGATATGCTTTCTGAACTTGAAGAATATAAGAATCGTCCCGAAGAAGCAGAAACACAAGAAAAGGATGGTGACGGACAATGACAGTATTTTTAAGACTAATTTCCGCAGCATTCTATGTTATGCTCTTTCAAAACTTGATTTTCAACGGTGGTTATGGTATCAGCGAAGCGGTGCGAATGAGTGCAAAACCCCGTCAGTTAGTGCCAATGGCGATTTTTATCACATATTTTTCAACAGTGGTGTCAGTTATCTGTGTGTTGCTTGATACGATTCCTGTTATAAACGGACTCAGCGAAATAATGCACGCGATTATTTTTATTGCGGTAATTGGTGTGTTTTATTTCATTACAGTTTCACTTGTTTTGCTTTCAGGAAAAGCATCACCACGAACTGTCAGAAGAATTGGTGTGGCAGCTTTCAATACGCTTGTTTTTGCAGTTCCGCTTATTAACTATCGTTCTGCATTTTCAGTCGCAGAGGCAATCGGTGCAGGTGTTGGTGCTGGTGTTGCGTTTGTAATTGCTGTTATTCTTATAAATAGCGGACTTAAACGACTTGAGATGAACAAATCTATCCCAAAATGCTTTAAAGGTACACCAGCTATGTTTGTTTATGTTGCGTTGATATCTTTGGCGTTTATTGGAATTTCTGGAAATTCGGTGTTTATTTAATGGCTAGAAAAGAATTGCCCCCTCGCAGACTAAAGGGATATTACAAGTTTTCAAAAAAATACCCTTCACGAAATGCCGAGAGCTATGCTATCGGTGAAAGTCGAAAGATGAAGAAAAAAGAAAAGGCAAGAAAAATTATTTTTGCCGTTCTTTTGTGTTGCCTTTTTGTTGCAACCTTCATTATGGTTTCTGTGAGTATGACTCTTTCTAACAGACCATTGGCTGACAACACCGAAAATGAAGCGCTCATAAGTGTTGATAATCTTGGAACAATTCGTGCAACATATATTGAGAATACTGTTTTAGGCGAAATCAGCGATTTAACAAAAGAGTTAAAAAAGGCAAAGAAGAACGGTTGCAATGCGGTTATGCTTGACTTTAAAACTCAAGAAGGATATGTAACTATCGATGGTCAAAGCGATAAATATTATTCTATTGACGATGTGATTATTGAAAAAATCAAATCAGAAGGATTTATTATTATTGCAAGAATTTTCTGCTTTGAAGACAGCTTTGCACCACAAAGATTAGGCGCTTTTGTTTATGAAAATCAAGAAAAAACAAAAATTTGGTTTGATGCCCCTGCGATTAATGGTGGAAGAGTGTGGCTTGACCCAACAAACACAAGAGCCATAAGTTATATATCCACAATAATTGATGCGTCAGTAAATATGGGTGCAGATTGCGTATATCTTCAATCAGTTGAATTTCCACAAGCAAGAGAAGGTGCACCGACATTTTTCTCGCAAGACAGTGCAACACTTAATCGAAATCTTGTGCTTATGCAATTTATTGAACAAGCAGTTAAAAAAGCGGGTAAGTGCCCTGTAATAATAGGTGTGCCACTTGAAGGCGCTGATGGTGGAAATCAAGAGAGATGGGGCGGAACACTTTTTGATACGGCAGCATCAATTTGTTCACCATTGCTTTTGCCACAAGAAAACAGTGATTATGTCGAATATATCGCGAACAATTATACAGTAATGAATTCCAAAGCAAAAAACAATTTCTCAACAATAAAAATTGTTCCAACAGTTAAAAATCAGAGTGAAGATGTGACTTTTTATGAAAAACTCAGCGAAAGCACGGCAGAGAGTTATATAATTATTCCTTGATTTTACAAAAAGACTTGAAATACAATAAAATTTATTGTATTATTTATAGTGTATTAAAACAAAAAACGGAGGTATAATACCTATGGTATCAGCAGGTGATTTTAGAAACGGCGTAACTTTTGAAATGGATGGCAACGTATTCCAAATCGTTGAATTCCAGCACGTTAAACCAGGTAAAGGCGCTGCTTTCGTAAGAGCTAAAATTAAGAACGTTATTTCAGGTGGTGTTGTTGAAAGAACATTCAATCCAACTGAAAAGTACCCAACAGCAGTCATTGAAAGAAAAGATATGGAATATTCTTACAATGATGGTGGTCTTTACTACTTTATGGACCAGGAAACATACGATATGGTTCCTGTAAATGCATCAGACCTTGGCGACAACTTTAAGTTTGTTAAAGAAAATATGATTTGTAAAATCCTTTCATATAAAGGTAGTGTTTTCGGTGTTGAACCACCAAACTTTGTTGTGCTTCAGGTAACACAGACTGACCCTGGCTTTGCAGGTAACACAGCAACTAACGCTACAAAACCTGCTACCCTTGAAACAGGTGCAGAAATCAAAGTGCCTCTCTTCATTGAAGAAGGCGAAATGATTAACGTTGATACTCGTACAGGCGAGTATATGTCAAGAGCATAATTGGAGGTATAATTATGATGACAGTTACAGAAAAAGTAGCATATCTTAAAGGTCTTGTTGAAGGTCTTGACTTTGACAAAGACGATAAAGAAACAAAAGTAATCAACGCAGTTCTCGATGTTCTCGAAGACCTTGCTCTCGCAGTAAGCGACCTTGATGACGAAATGGAACTCGTTACAGAACAGCTCGACGCAGTTGACGAAGATTTAGCAGACCTTGAAGAAATCTTCTATGACGAATGTGACGACTGTGATTGCGATTGTGATGATTGTTGCGATTGCGACGACGAAATGTATGAAGTTGAATGCCCAAACTGTGGTGAAATGATTTATTTTGATGAAGAAATCATTCTCGATGGTGAAGCAGAATGTCCAGCATGTGGCGAAGTTCTTGAATTCGATTGTGAATGTGACTGCGACTGCTGTGAAGACGAAGAATAATTTATTCTAATATTTAAGGACTACAAGGGGTCTCTCAGTTAGGGATTTAATAGGTTTTAATCCTATCCTTTCCGTTAATACTTCATGAAAAAGTCTCGCAAGGCGTCAGCCTTGCGAGACTTTTATCATTTTGTCTAAACGAAAATTATATGGATTAAAACTGCCTTGCACCTTAAATCTTATAAGTTTGAGCGCAGAACAAGGCATAAATGCGTAGGAATCCTGACGGATTTCAAGCATTTTAACGAAGTTATGTGCCAAAATCATTGATTTAAGGCTATTAAATCCCTAACTGAGAGACCCCAAGGTAGTCCTTTTTTGTTGCTTTTATTCTTTTTTGGTGCTACAATAATCCTATGAGGTGATACTTATGAAAAACAAAATGATGAAAACTTATACAGGATTATGGGCTGTTATTGCCGTTGTTTATGGGATTTGGATGACCTTTGTTATGAGTTGGAACCAATATCCATACATAATTCCAACAGATGCTGATATGGCTTTGCCGGCAGATGAGTTTATCGCAAAATTTGACGGTATGCTCTATGAACCATTATATGCTAACGCAACAGTTTATTGGCTCTGGGTAATCGGCTCAACTGCGCTTCTTTTCTTATATGCTTTGTTTATAAGAAAAATTCTTTTTGCAGATAAGCTTTCAAAAGCTACAACCATTTTCTGTGTTGCAAATCTTATTGTGGGCTTTGTGTTTATTACTTGGTATGGATTTTTACCTTTTCCAGAGCAATTTGGCAACATTTTAACTGATGTTACTGCAAGTATGCTTGGTCTTCGCTACCCTTGGCCTTTTAAAATGTGGGGCGTTTTAGCGTCACTTTCAATTTTCACAAATACTCTTTATATGTATCGTAAAAATGATTATCAAGGCAAAGCAGGTGTGATTGTCACATCGTTGGGTTGTGCAGCAATCTATGTAACAGTTAATGTACCTTCAGCAGGACTTGACCTTGTTATGACTGCTCGTTGTTTAGGTCACTGGGCAACTGCACTTATATTCGCATTCTTGGGTGCGGCAGGTGTGATTATATTCTTGTTCCACAAATGTAAACAAAAAGACAAGAAATATATAGTTGCAACAATTATTTTTGTTGCTGTCCTCATACTTATGCTTGTGCTTTTGGTAACAGTTGGCAAGAGTGCATTTATCGAAAACTTACCTATGTGGGTGGCATACGCACTTCTCTTTATAATCAACTTCACATCATTCTTTGATAAAAAAACAGTAAAAGAAACTGCAACAGTATAAAGGAGAATATTTATGAAAGAAATTTTAATGTCAAGTATTCCTGCTGCCGTTGCCACAATAGGACTTATTCTCTATTTCTTCGGTATGGCAATTGTGTTTATTATAAGTCCAATTAAAAACGCAGAGAGCTTTTCAATCAAGCCTGTTGACAATGCAGGTAAAACGGAAATCCGTGTTTATTATGGTGGTATTTCAGGCGCGTTAGGTGGATTTTTGCTTTTCCTTATGCTCGCACTTAAAACTCCTTACTATTCAATGATTGGCGGACTTTTCTTCGCAACGACAGTTTTTGTAACAAGAACAATCTTCCTTTTCGTTGATAAGGGTTGGAAATGCCCATACACAAAACTTGCAATTCCTGCAGAAGGACTTTTTGTAGTAGCACTCTGGACTTGTTTCATTCTTTCAAAAACATTGTATTGATATGACACCGATTCAAGAAAAACTTTTTTTGTTGCAAGATTTGAGTTATCGTGATTTTCACTCAAAACTAATGCCGACTGTGTGCAAAGACAAAATAATCGGTGTGCGTGTTCCACAATTACGAAAACTTGCAAAAGAAATAAACAAATCAGAATTAAAGGCAGATTTTTTAAATACTCTGCCTCACAAATATTATGAAGAAGATAATCTTCACGCTTTTTTAATTGAGCAAATCAAAGATTATGACGAGTGCATTTCTGCGTTAGATAATTTTCTTCTATTTGTTGATAACTGGGCAACTTGTGATATGATGACGCCAAAAGTTTTAGGAACAAATACCGAAAAACTTTATGAAAAAATTGAAGAATGGGGAAAGTCAGAGCATATTTACACCGTAAGATTTGCCATTGTAACTTTAATGAAATTCTTTATGGACGAGCGCTTAGACAAAAAGCATCTAAACCTTGTTTTGAGCATTAAATCCGACGAATACTATATCAATATGGCTATTGCCTGGTATCTCGCAACTGCACTTGCAAGTCGTTGGGATTTGGTAATTCCATATATCGAAAAACAAAAATTCAGTAAATGGGTGCACAACAAAGCAATTCAAAAAGCTGTTGAAAGTTATCGCATAACAAAAGAACAAAAAGATTATCTTAAAACATTAAAGATAAAATAAAAGGGATACCGTTTGGTATCCCTTAATTTATTGATTATTTTTTCTTTGGTGCTTTAACTTTATTGAGTTTAGCATTGAGTTCAAGAATTTGTTCTTTTGTAAAGCCACCACCGAGCATTGAGAAGCAACGTTTGATTGTAAAGCCTTTAGCCATACCATAAATGTTTTTAAGCATTGCAGGAGTGATTTTAAATCCTGCAATAACGCCGCCATCTTTTTTCTCGCCGTCTTCACTCTTGCCACCGCTCATTGTGTTTTTGAGCATCATAAGGAAGCTAACCATTACAAGTTTGCCTCTGAATGTGCTCATAATATCACCGATAGTGTTGTTGATTGAAAGGTATCCATCAGGCATATTGATTTCAAACCAGTTAATAACCTGACCTTCTTCTTTCATAACATAAGCTTCGTTTGGAGTGTCAACCTTGTTAATTGTTGATGTGTCAGTGAGGTCACCTGCAACAGCTTTAAGTTCGGTTGTGCCTTCATTTTTAACTTCAAAATAGAAGAAAGGATATTTGCCCTTTGTCTGTTTGCCAACACTCACGCCATTTGCAAAAAGTTCAACTTCTGGTTGGTTAGAATAAACAGTAACCTTTGTTACATCTTCAACTCTGTCGATATATCTCTTTGCGCAAAGGTGAAGCACTGCCTTATCTGAAAGCCATGCCTGATATGCATAGAAAGAGTCTTTCTTGTATTTTCTGTCGAATGTTACAAGACCCTTGTGGTTCATACCATTTTCGCCACCCTCTGCACGAGCATCAGCGGCAAAGTCGAACATATTCCAAACGTGAGTTGCCCAAAGATAAGGTCTGTCAGCAATCTGCTTTATGAGTTCTTCGTGGTAATATGCTTGGTACTCTTCTGTATAGTCACCCTGAGTTGGTGTTGATGTGTGCCAGTTAAGTGCTTCACAACCATATTCAGAAAGACCGATTGGCTTGTTAGGATATTTCTTGTGGAAATCGTCAAACCAAGGGCCGTTCATATCTGTTGAGCCACCGTACCAACCGAAATAGTGGTTATATGAAACAACATCAGAAATATGTACATATGGGTCGTCAGGTGAGCACATTGAAACTGCAGCAATAGTTGTAAGACGAGTTTTGTCCATTTTATGTACTAAATCGTTAAGGTCGTTGTGGTTTTTAATAAGATTTGGATTTGAGCCTGCGATTGTGATTTCGTTTGAAAGTCCCCAAACAACGATTGATGGGTGGTTGTAGTTTTGAACAACAAGCTCTTTCATCTGTGAAATTGTGTTGTCATATCCTGTTGGCATATGGCTTGAAATATATGGAATTTCAGCCCAGAGAACAAGACCTGCTTCGTCACAAAGGTCATAGAAAACCTGTGAATGCTGATAGTGAGCAAGACGGATTGTGTTTGCACCCATTTCAAGAATTAAATCAAGGTCTTCTTTGTGCATTTCAGGAGTCAATGCATTACCAACGCCAGGTCTGTCCTGATGGCGAGAAACACCACGAAGTGGATATTCGCGACCATTGAGAATGAAACCTTTTTCAGGGTCAATCTTGAATGAACGACAACCAAAACGAGTTGAAACTTCGTCAACTTCTTCGTCATTATAAATGAGAGTTGCTTTTGCTGTATAAAGATATGGGCCTTTTAGTCCATCCCAAAGGTGAACATTCTTGATTTCAAAATCTGCGTCGTCATCATCTTCTTTTGATGCGATAACTTTGCCGTCAGCAATAATTTCATAACGAACTTTGCAATCGTCATTCTTAAAGAAGGTCTTGATTTCGATTTCTGCGTTTGCACCTTTGATTTCAGGTGTAACCATAATAGCAGGTGAGCCGTAATAATCAAGGTCAAAGTGATTTTCAGGAACACCAATTACACTTACATCACGATAAATACCACCATAGAATGTAAAGTCTGCTTGCTGTGGATAAACTCTGTCGTTTGCAGAGTTGTCAACTGCAACAACGAGCAAGTTGGTATCTTTAATATCTTTGATTTCTACACGGAATGTAGAATAACCACCGTCGTGCTTTGTGATTTCCTTGCCGTTCCAGAAAACAACACAAGAAGAGTTTACACCATCAAATTGAAGATATTTAACTGCGCCATCGGGTAAATCCTCGGCTTTGATTTCTTTTGCGAAATAGCAAGTACCTCTGTAATAGTCATTGCCACCATCCTGACCGTCTTTGCCGTTCCAAGTGAAAGGAAGATTAAGAGCTTCCCAATCTGTTGGAAGATTTGACGGAGCTGATTTAGCGTTTTTTGAGAAAAGCCAATTTTCATTGATAACTTTAATATTTCTCATAGCAACCTCCAAAAAGTATAACAAATTTTAACAAAAATATTATACTATATTCCATATAAGTTTTTCAACACTCTGTTGTGTAATTTTTTTGTGAATTCTGGGAAAAGTTTTGACTTAAAACAACAAAATTATTGATAGAAAATTGTGTTTCAGATATGTTACGAAAAGTATCACATATGTGACGATTGATTTCTTTATATTTTTTGTGCCTTTTGGTATTTTGTTATCAGACAAAATTGAAAGGATGCGAAAAAATGAAAAAGTCAAAAATGTATTTTTGTAATAGTGGTATTTTTATAATTGCCTTTGCTGTTTGGACTGCTTTGATACAGATGGTGGATGTGCAATCTGTGGGACAAAATGGCACAGACATAGGCTTTGCTACGTTTAACTGTTGGTTTCACAACTTGACAGGTACGAATATGACGATTTATACTATCACCGACTGGTTAGGACTTGTGCCCGTGTTTATCTGTATGATATTTGGTGTGGTGGGATTTATTCAATTGGTAAAAAGAAAAAGCCTTTTTAAAGTGGATTGTGATATAATCATTTTGGGAATATATTATATTGTTGTAATCTTTGGATATTTAATTTTTGAGATGATTCCTATAAATTACAGACCAATATTAATTGAAGGGTTTATGGAGGCGTCTTATCCATCATCAACTACACTTCTCGTATTATGTGTAATGCCAACACTCATTGAGCAGACAAGTCGCAGATTGAAAAGCAAAACAGTTAAAAATTTAATAATTGTTTTTGTTATTTTGTTTTCTCTTTATATGGTGATAGGTCGGTTAATTTCAGGTGTGCATTGGTTTACAGATATTGTGGGGTCCGTGCTTTTGAGCGTAGGCTTGTTCAGCGCTTATAAGGGCATTGTTATGATATTCAACAAAGAAAACTAATTTAGGAGGGCTTGTTATGGATTTTCATAAAAAGCTTCAAGAATTAAGAAAAAACAAAGGATTAACACAAGAAGAGTTGGCTGAGGCTTTGTTTGTTTCAAGAACTGCAATTTCAAAATGGGAGTCAGGCAGAGGATATCCAAGCATTGGTTCCCTAAAAGAAATATCAAAATATTTTTCGGTTTCAATTGACGAATTGCTATCGGGTGAAAGGCTTATTTCTATTGCAGAAAGAGAGAACAAAACAAATATTCAAAGAATGTGCGACTTTTTGTTGGGCATTGTAGATTTGCTTTCATTTTTGCTCATTGCTCTTCCGCTTTATCCAAATACAGTTGACGGCTATGTTTATTCAGTAAATCTTTTTGCATATACCGAAACAACCGTATTTAACAAGACAGTATATTGGGTTATGTTTGTAGCGCTTGTGTTGGTTGGGATATTAAAAATCATATTGACCCAATTAAGAGTTGAAAAAGGACAAAAGATAGTGACGATGAGCTCGATGACGCTCAGCATTTTGAGTGTATTTTTCTTAGCTTTGACCAGAGAAACCTATGCTATAATTATGGTGTTTTTGCTTTTGATTATAAAGGCAATATTACTTTTAAAATGTTTAAAGACAGTAAAATAAAAAACACAGAGCACAAAAGCGCGCTCTGTGTCTGGCACCCCCTGCGGGAATCGAACCCACAACTAATCCTTAGGAGGGATTTATTATATCCATTTAACTAAGGAGGCATATTAATAAGTGAGAAGTAATAGTGAAGAGTGAAGAAGTGGGGCGAAAACTCGCCCCTTTTTAATTATTTAGCAATATAGCTTTCTGACCATTTGTCAACTATCTGTGAAAACTCTTCGCCCTTCATTTTCTGAAGACAGTCTGTACGATATGTTGAATAATATCCGAATTCTTCATTGAAAACATCTATGCGTTGAACTAAGAAGATATAGTATCCAAGAGAAATTGCAGCAGACTTGCCTGTTTCAATGGCTTTTGCTGCAGAGAAAAAACCATCAGGTAATGTGCCTGAGTCATTAGCGTGAATAAGGCTGTCACGAATTTCTGTGCCTGTACCCAAAGAAGAAACCGATTCTTCGAGAGAAGAACCGCTGTTGACCATTGTCGCAACTGAATTGAATGAATTTACAAGATTGTTTTTCTGGTCATCCGTCATTGGAACATTTGCGCCGTTTTCGTCAACATTGAAAAGATAGCCCGTTACAAGACGCACGGCAATATAATTTTCGGTGAAATATGCTTTAATCTGGTCTTCACCAACAGGGGATACGCCTTTATCACTATAATAAAAATTGAGCAATGCATTTTCATAAGCCTTTGACTCTTCAATTTTATAAAGAGTTTGCTTTGAAACACCGATGTCATCATAATGAGCACCAAAGATGTGCCAAAGGTTATTTACGGTGGTTGAAACATTTTTCTTTTCTGTACTTGAAAGAGAAAGACCACGGTTGTTAAATTCTGAATTGATTGTTACATATCTTGAAATGCTTTTCTTAATTGCTTCTTCTTTTTCGCTTTTTGAGAGAGCTTCGTCTAAGCCATCTTCAAAATATGTATAAATTTCGTTGTCAACTTTTACCCCGTTAACCTTAATTTTTGCAGGACCTGAACAAGATGCAAATAAAAGGGTAATCATTGTGACAACAAGCAAAAGAGAGGTGATTTTTTTCATATATTTTCCTCCTCTTTGTGATTTTTCATATATTCATTATAAAGACGGTCTTTGAGAAGCCGTTTTTCGTTTTCTTTCTGACGCATCTTTTTGATTTCTTCTTTATTTTTGCCGATTATTCCGTTTCTTAAAAATGCAACAAGGAACATTGCGAGCACAGCACCGATTGCACACGCAATAAAATCAACCATTGTATCATCATTGCCACGTTGCAAGGTCATTTTATAAAGCTTGTCCATTGTGAATTCATAAACTTCCCAACCCACTGCAATACTAAGAGCAAAGGCGAGCGAGAAAAGGGATGACATTGCAGGACCCAAATTCCCGCGTTTGCGATAAACAATGTTAGCAAAGTCATATCCAAACCAAGCGGAGAGAAAGCCCGAGCCGAAATGAGTAACTAAATCAAAATGCTCAAAAGTTGTCCTGTTGTTAAGTGTTGTACCAATGCAAACAGCAACAAAAATAAAAATATTGAGCATTGTCTGTGCAAGATAATCAACTTCAATTATGAAAGATTTCTTGCCGAAAATCTGAAAGAAATCCCACAAATGTGTGAAGATTATTGCAAAGATTGCTTCAAGAAACTCAACAACTGAGCCGTGAAACAAGCCGTAAACACCCCACGCAAGAATGATAACGCGAAGGGCAATCCATAAGATTTTATGCGATTTTGGTAAATAGCCAAAAGAGTTTGTCATAAATTAAACCACCAAGTGAATAATAACATATTTGAGTTTTCTTTACAAGTTATTTTGCCAAGATAGTAAACGAGCAACCGTCAATATAAACTTCACCATTTTCAACAGAAGAATTCATAATGGAATGTGCATTTTTAAAATCGTCGGGAAGACGGTATGTGATTGGGTGTTCATTGCGATTAACAATTACCATAATGCTTTCGTTTTCGTCATAGCGACAGAATGCAACGCATCCGAGCATTGATGAAATCGGTGCAAAATTACCTTTTTTGAAAACGGCGTTTTCTCGTCTTGTTTTGCCCAATGCTTTATAAAAATCAATAAGTTCTGCTTTTTCGTTGCCCCAAGGATAACAACCACGGTTAAATGGGTCTTTATAACCTTGCATTCCCGCTTCGTCACCATAATAAAGAGAGGGCACACCGGGGAGAGTATATTGCAAAACGGCTGCACATTTTAAAAGTGCAACACCTTTATCATAATTATCACCAAGATTATGACAAGATTGCCATTCGCGGTCACGATATTCACAGGATTCACCTGCAATTTTGGTGATGGCTCTTTCTGTGTCATGAGTGCCTATGTGGTTCATCATAACATCAAGGCATTGTTTAGGATAATTCTCAACAATACCCATAATTGTGTGCATAAAATCTTCTGCTTTACCGTTTCGACAGAAATCGAGAATAGCATTTGCAAAAGGATAATTCATAACGGAATCAAACTGACTGCCTAAAAGATAGCGTCTGCGAGAGCCGTAACTGTGCTTTGTTGTAGCATCTTCCCACACTTCACCCATCAAGAGTGCGTCAGGGTTAGTTTCTTTAAGGCGAGCGCGCAATTCGTCAATGAAAATATCGGGCAATTCGTCGGCAACATCAAGGCGGAAACCGTCAGCGCCTGCTGTTAACCATTTTTCAACAATTCCACCCTTGCCGTTTATGAACTTGCGATAATTTTCGTCTTCTTCAATAATTTCGGGAAGAGTAACAAAACCCCACCAGCTCTGATATTTTTCGGGATAATTAGTGAATTTATACCAGCTATAATATGGACTTTCTTTTGAGTTATATGCACCCAAGGCGTCATATCTACCCTTGCGGTTGAAATAAACACTATCGTCCCCAGTGTGAGAGAAAACACCATCAAGAATAATGTGAATTCCAAGTTTCTTGGCAGATTTGCAAAGGTCTTTGAAGTCTTTCTCTGTGCCTAAACAAGGGTCAATTTTGCTGTAATCAGCGGTGTCATATCTGTGATTTGAATGAGACTCAAAAATAGGGTTGAGATAAATACAACTAACACCTAAACTGCTAAGATAAGGAAGTTTTTCTTCAATACCTTTTAAATCTCCACCAAAAAAGTCGTTGTTAAGCACTTTGCCGTCGGAGGTAGGTCTCCATTCAGGCTCGTTGCCCCAGTCAGAGCGCATAACACGGTCAGTGGGTACATTTTCTTTTTTCTTGCCTGAATTATAAAATCTGTCAGGAAAAATCTGATAGATAATTCCACCCTTGAGCCAGTCGGGTGTGGTGAAATTGTTTTCTGTAACAGTCAGTTGCCAATCGGTTTTTGTACCGTAACTGTGAGCAAAAGCACCAATTCCATCAACTGTTTGAAGAATTGAGCTTCTGCCATAAGCAGAGAAATAATCAAAGTGATACCAATAGAGACCTTCTCTGTCAACTGTTGTGTGAATATCCCACATTTCTGTTTTGTCGTCACACATACCAGCCCAAAGCATAGGTCTTTCTTCATATTCGCCATCATCACGACGAAGCATAAACACAGCACCACTGCAACAAAATGAGTGTGGCAAACAAAGACGCAAGTGAATTTCTTCACCCATCTCTATACTGCCGAATTTATTTTTGAAGAATAAATCTCTTGAATTAAAGGGAACAAATCCCATAAAGTCACCTGCTTAAACTGATGTTTTAACGGCTGAGAGCCCGTGAGAAGTGCGATAGCTGTTAAGTCCGCTACCAACTAATTTCATTGTACGGTTATATGATGCTTTGCCCTGTGAGTCAGAAACAGATGCATCAAGAGGAATTACACGATAGACCTTTTTGCCGTTGCTTCTTGTAAGCTCAACCCATGTAGGAGTGATATTAACATCTGAAATTATAACTGTTCCGTCACTCCATTTTTCAAATGAGAAAGCGAAAATCATTCCGTCTTCTGTGTGACCATTTGGTGCGGAACTGATAAGCTCGCGACGCTGATTTGAAAGTGCGTTGCCGATTGAATAAATACAGATTGTTTCATGACCTTTTTCAGAAACAAGAGTATCAAATGGTTGAACAACGTGTGGGTGACCACCGACAATAACATCAACGCCCAAATCACAAAGCTTTTGCGCCATCTTCTTTTGATAACTATTTGGAGACAACTGATATTCGTTGCCCCAATGCATAAAGAACACGATTGCTTCTGCGCCTTGTTGTTTCATTTGAGCAATGGAATCTTGTGCATCAGAATAAAAATTGCTTAATTTATTATAATCAAAACTGTTAACAAGTGGACCTGCTTCAGCGCTTAAAAGAAGTCCGTTAAGTGCTTTTCGGCCTGCTGTTGAACTTTGGGTTTCATAGGTATAACACATCATACCCACGTTTATTCCGTTAATATTGCTTACCATAAAGCGTGGACCTGATGTTGAACTTCTTGTGCCTGTGTGTTCTAAACCAATACTGTCAAGGACCTGTAAAGTTCTCTTCATACCCGCTGTGCCGGTGTCATAAGTATGGTTATTCGATGTTAAAACCATATCAACACCTGCATTTTTGAGAGCAGACGCAATAGAGTCGGGAGTGTTGAACATCGGATAACTTGAATATCCTTTCTCTGCACCGCCGAGAGTAACTTCAAGATTTGCAATCATTTTATTATATTTTTTATAATATGGCGAAACATTTGACAACATTGGATTAAAGTCATAATTGCCGTCAGATGTCAAAGCCGCTTTAAGCACATCGTTGTGAATGAGAATATCACCCGTAACACCTATTGATGCTGTTGCAACTTTGTGTGAGCCTGGTGCAGGTTCTTTTTTGACAACCTCATATTTAGGTGGTGTTTCAGAGTTGTTTTCTGTTGGCTTTTTTGTAGTTGATTCAGTTGTTGTTTCTGTTGTCGAAGATTCGGTTGTGCTTGATGATTCTTCATTAGAAGTCTGAACAACCACATTTGTTCCATCAACGGGGAGTTTCTGGTTTCTGTTATGGATAGCAACACCTGAAATTATGACAACAAAGGTTAATACAACAGCCATAACAACCAATAAAAGCTTGTTTCTCTGTTGCTTTTTCTCTCTGGCAATTCTTCTTTCTTCAATTCTCTTGTTTATAAGCTCGTCCGACATTTTTTCACCCATATCCTACATTAAGATAATAATATAATATTATACTTGTTTTAAAAACAAGTGTCAACCAACGGCGCACTCAATTAGGGATTTAACAGCATTAAACCAATCATTTCGGCGCAAAACTTCGTTAAAATGCTTGAAACCCGTCAGGGTTCCTGCACATTTATGCCTTGTTTTGCATCCAAACTAATAAGGTTTAATGTGCAAAGCAGTTTTAATCCATATAATTTTTGTTTAGACAAAATGATAAAAACCTCGTAATGCTTGTGCCTTACGAGGTTTTTTCGTGAAGTATCAACGGAAAGTATAGGATTAAAACCTATTAAATCCCTAATTGAGCGCGCCGATATTATAGGGCTTAATTCTATTGATTTTACAGGGGGTTTGTGTTAAAATTGGTATGTATAGGTAAAATTATGTAATCAGGGGGACTTTATTATGTTTAAACTCTATGCGGAAATGACTGTGGGTGGCTCAAAAGTAGCTCACAAAGAATTTGACAATGAAAACTTTTCATTCCATCTTGAAGAGACAAAAGAAAGAATTAAAGGCATATTTACTGCTAAAAAGAATATGACAATGTCAAAGTTCATTCTTAAAGGCGAAAAAGAATTTGACGATGACGATTTATTTTATGCAAATGGTTATCAGGCTTGGACAACTTCAAGAGAATTTTCAAAATATGATAAATTTGAAGGACTTTTTGAGCCTGCAAGAATAACAAAGTTCACTGCTCACTTTGCAGGTCTTTCAGGCGACTACCATTTTGAAAAATATGGCGAAGAAGGCAAATTCCACGGCTATACATATTGCTATTTCCGTGAAAAAGGTGAAAATGAGATTAAACTTTATGGTTCAAAGAGTGAAAGAAAAGGCTATACAATCTTTGAAGTTGATATGAAAGACGATGAATTCAACATTAAAAAGGATGTTGAAGGTCTTACACTCAAAGCAGGTCAGGAATATGAAATGTTTGACATTGCAATTATCGAAGGTGATATGGACGAAGTAATGGATAAATATTTCTTTGACTTTGTTGGTTGCAAAAAACCTGCTATCGACCACCTTTCTGGTTACACATCATGGTATAACTATTTTCAGAATATCAATGAAGATATCATTCTTCGTGACCTTAACGGCCTTGATAGAGCAAGTGAAGAAGTTAATATCTTCCAGGTTGACGACGGTTATCAGGCAGCAGTTGGTGATTGGCTTATCACAGACCACAAAAAGTTCCCTCATGGTATGAAATATATTGCAGACAAAATCCACGAAAAAGGATACAAAGCAGGTATCTGGCTTGCTCCTTTCTCTGCTCAGGTGTCATCAATGATTGCCAAAAAGCACCCTGAATGGCTTTTAAGACACAACCATAACGGCAGAAAAATGCTCGGTTGTCAGGGTTGGGGTGGCGCATATACACTTGATATTTATCATCCAGAAGTTCGTGAATATTTGAGAAAGGTTTTCGACACAATTCTCAATGTTTGGGGCTTTGATATGGTTAAGCTCGACTTTCTTTATAGCCAATGCATAGAACCCCGAAACGGAAAAACTCGTGGTGAAATTATGTGCGATGGTGTTGATTTCCTTCGTGAAGTTTGTGGCGACAAATGGATTCTTGGTTGTGGTGTGCCACTTGGTACTTGTATGGGTATCTTTGACGCTTGTCGTATTTCTTGTGACGTTAACAAGAATTGGAAATTTGAACTCAAAAAGAGCCTTAACATTAACTCAATCGTAACAGGTATCAGATTTAACAATGAAATTCCATCATCACAGAATGCGATTACAAACACAATTTTCCGTAATCACCTTGACGGCAGAGCATTCTGTAATGACCCTGATGTATTCTTCCTTCGTGACATCAATATTGGTTACAATATGGAACAAAAACTCCTTCATGGTAAAGTTAACTCAATTTGTGGTAATGTTCTCTTCGTTTCTGACAATGCAGGCGACTTTGACGATGAAAGAATTGAATACTTGAAAGATTTCTTCAGAGATAAAGACTATAAGGTTAACTTTGCAGAGTTTATAAGTAAAGACGAAATCCGTCTTGACTTCACAGAAAACGGTGTTGACAAGACACTCACACTCAACCTTGATTCAGGTGAGAGCAACGTTCGTGAAGTTCTTTAATTAGGAGAAAATATATGAAACTTGCGGTTATCGGTGGTGGCGGAGTCCGTTCAATGTTTTTGGCAAAAAGCATTGCGGGCAGAGCTGAAAAGATGGGAATAACACAACTCGTCTTTATGGATAACAATGAGAAAAAGTTGAATATTTATGGCAAGATGGCGAGAGAAGTTTCTCGCCGTCTTTGTCCATTTATGGACTTTGTTCTCACAACTGACCCCGTTGAAGCTATTAAAGATGCTGACTATGTAATAACAACAATTCGTGCAGGTGGCGACAGAATGCGTTGCCGAGACGAGCGAATTGCTCTCAGTATGGGTATTTTGGGTCAAGAAACAACGGGCGCAGCAGGATTTTCGTTTGCAATGAGAAGTATTCCTGCACTTAAAGAATATTGTGAATTAGTTAAACAATACGCTAAACCCAACGCAATGGTGTTTAATTTCACAAATCCTGCAGGCGTTGTGTCACAGACACTTCGTGATATGGGTTATGATTTTACTTATGGCATTTGCGACGCTCCAAGCGGAATGTTGAGACGATTTGAAGAGCTTTATGGTTATCCTGAAAACCACCTTGACGCGCTTTGCTATGGGCTTAACCACTTGTCGTTTTTTAAAGATATCAAAGCAGACGGCGTTGATATAACAAGCAAAATTGTCAGTGATGACAAGGCTTATGAAAACACAGATTTGCGATATTTCGACAAGAATTTTTTAATGCAGAAGCAATATGTTCCCAATGAATATATGTATTATTTCTATAACCGTGAAAAAGCCGTTGAGAATATTTTAAATGCAGAGCGTACTCGTGGCGAACAGATTGCAGATATCAATGAAAAGATGACAGAAGAATTGTCACATATAGATATTGAAAACAATTTCGAAAAAGCACTTGAAGTTTTTGATTATTATTATGGACTTCGTGAAAATTCATATATGGCGAGTGAAACAGGTGAGAAAAGAAACTCTACTTGGCACTTTGATATGTATGCACCAGATGATGGTGGCTATGCAGGTGTTGCCCTTGGAATAATTGATGCTAAAAATCAAAAAAGTGATAAAAAAATAATTGCTTGTGTACCTAACACAAACAATGCCATTGATTTTCTCGATGAAACGGATACAGTTGAAATCTCTTGCGAGATTATTGATGGAAAAGTCATCCCAATAAAAATTGGTGATGTTCCTTTTGAAAATAAAGAGATTATAACAAGAGTTAAAGCCTATGAAAAACTTGCATCAAAGGCAATTATAAATTGTGACAAAGAGTCAGCGGTTGATTGTCTTTATTTACATCCGCTTGTGGCATCTTATTCACTTGCGAAAGACCTTGTTGAAAAATACATCGAACTTAACAAAGATTTTACAGGAGAATGGAAATGAGTTTTGTAGCAGCATTTGGAAAACTGAATGTAGATTTGCTCTATGTTGGAATGCCACGAATCCCAAACGAGGGTGAAGAAATCTATTGCAAAGATTTCAAAGTTTGTCTTGGTGGGGGACTTCCTGCAACTATGATTAACTGTTCTCGTCTTGGTGTGCCGGCTAAAATCGGCACGTTTTTAGGTGATGATTTGTTTTCACAGTTTGCAAAGTCAGAACTCGATAAAAGCGGAACAAAATATGAGCTTTTTGAAAGTGCAAATTATCCGCTGAATGTGACATCTGCAATTATTACAGAGCGTGACAGAACTTTCGTGTCCTATGGTGGCAGTGAGACTTATTCAGATGATATGCTTGAAAAAATCTATAATTCTCTTAAAGGTGCGAAGGTTGTTGCAATGCAAGAACCAATTTTACCCGTTTATAAGCAACTTAAAAAAGATGGTACAATTTTGGTGCTTGATACTGGATATAGTGATGATATGTCTATTGAGAAGCATAAAGATTTAATCGAAATTGCAGACTATTACACGCCTAATATTGACGAAACTGAAAAAATGACGGGAACTCGCGACCCACAAAAAGCGTTGGAGTTTCTTCGCAACTGTTTCCCGAAACCAATAGTGAAATTGGGCAAATATGGTTGCGCGGGATATGATAACGAATATTTTGCTGTTGATAATATAGACGAGTTCAAATGTGTTGATGCAACTGGCGCGGGGGATGCGTTCCTTGCGGGATTTATCTATGGGTTATATAACGATTTAGATTTTAAACAATGCGTTTTGGCAGGCAATGTAACGGGTGGCAAATGCGTTACGGGTGTTGGTTGCTTGACAGAATATGTAACGGGACAAAATTTGAAAGAATATATTGAAAAATACAAATATTTGATTAAGTGAAGTGCTTTTGAATGAACGAGAAAAAACTTGATATTTCCGGACAGTTGGCTACTGCGCCGGTGTGGAAATTAATAATTAAATTGAGCATACCCGCAATTTTGGCGCAGATTGTAAATCTTCTTTACAATGTGGTTGATAGAATTTATATAGGTCATATGGAAGAAGTCGGTACTGCGGCACTTACGGGCGTGGGACTTTGTAATCCTATAATAGTTTTAATTTCAGCTTTTACGATGTTGGTTGCTCAAGGTGGCGCACCTCGTGCAGCTATCCAGATGGGGAAGGGCGATATTAAAAGCGCAGAAAAAATTCTTGGAAACTGTTTTAGTTTGTTAATTGTTTTTGCAGTATTACTTACAATAACCTTTTTAATCTTCGGTGAAAAACTGTTAATGATTTTTGGCGCAAGCGAAGACACAATTATATATGCACTTCCTTATATGCAGATTTATGTTGCAGGCTCAATATTTGTTATGATGAGCCTTGGCCTTAATATGTTCATTACTACTCAGGGTTTTACAAAAATCAGCATGGCGACTGTGCTCATAGGTGCAGTTTGCAACATTGTGCTTGACCCTATATTTATTTTTGCTTTTAAAATGGGCGTGCGTGGTGCAGCAATTGCAACTATAATTTCGCAATGTATTTCAGCGGTTTGGGTGCTCTTATTCCTTTTTGGAAAAAAGACTAAACTTAGAATAAGAAAAGAAAATCTTTTACCTAAGACCAAAACAATTCTTCCTGTATTGGCACTTGGCATTTCACCGTTTATTATGAATGCGACTGAGGCGGTTATCAACATTTCGTTTAATTCGTCACTTCAAAAATATGGTGGAGATATTGCGGTTGGTGCAATGACTATTTGTGCAACAGTGTTTCAAATGGCATGGGTGCCGGCACAGGGCATTGGACAGGGTGCACAGCCAATTATTAGTTATAATTATGGGGCGAAAAATACAGCTCGAGTAAAGCAAGCATTCAAAGCGTTTCTCATGATATGCTTCGCATATATATTTGTCTTTGGTGCACTTGTTGAGTTGTTCCCACAGTTTTTTATCAGTATTTTCAATGACAATCCCGCTTTGGTAGAAACAGCAATTTGGTCAATTCGACTTTATGGTTGTGCGCTAGCTTTCTTTGGTATCCAGATGGCAATTCAGCAGACATTTATAGCACTCGGTAAAGCAAAGGCTTCACTTTTTATTGCTTGTTTAAGAAAAGTTATTTTGCTTGTTCCACTGATTTATATTCTTCCTAATTTCTTTGAAAATAAAGTCTTTGCGGTGTTTCTCGCTGAACCGGTATCCGATGCAATTTCAATAATCACTGCATCAATTGTTTTCTTTTTTGTATTTAGAAAAGAAATGAAACAGATGGAAATAGAATAAAAAACTCTGTACATTTTTACTTTAATGTGGTAAAATGCAATATATTAAAATGAATTTTCAATTCTTACATAAAGGGGAAAAGAAGATGGAAAAAGAAATTTATGCTCTTGCCTTTGATATTGGCACAACAGGTGTTAAAACCTGTCTTTTCAAAATTGGCAAGACAATCGAACTTTTAGAAGCAGCAACAGAAGGTTACAAGCTTTATATTATGCCTAATGGTGGTGCAGAGCAGGACCCTGACGAGTGGTGGCAGGCAATGTGCTCAACATCAAAAAAGGTTATTAAAAACTCAAAGATTGACCCAAATAATATTTATGGTATTTCTTTTTGCTCACAGATGCAAGGTCTTGTTCTTGTTGATAAAGACGGAAACGCAGTTCGTCGTGCGTTCAGCTATATGGACCAGAGAGCTACTGAAGAAATCAAAAAAGGTATTGCATACGGACCACAGGTTGCAGGTGGTAATGTCTTTAAGCTTCTTCCATCACTTGCAATTACTGGTGCAGCAGCATTAAGTGTTAAGGACCCCGTGTGGAAATATAAATGGACTGAGGCTAACGAGCCTGAAAATTTTGCGAGAGTACATAAATGGCTTGATGTTAAAGAATATCTTATCTGCCGTATGACAGGTGAGTTTGTAATGACAAAGGACTCTGCATTCGGTGCACTTCTTTATGACCTTAAAAAGAAGGATTGGAGCCCTACAATCTGCAAGCTTTTAGGTGTTGATATGAAACACCTTGCAAGAATTGCTGATTGTACTGAAAAAATTGGTGTGCTTCGCGAACAACAGGCAAAAGAATTGGGTCTTGTGCCAGGTATTGCGGTTTTCGGTGGCGGCGGTGATGCTACACTTATCGGTGTTGGTGCAGGTGCTACTGAGCTTGGTGACACTCATGTTTATCAAGGTACATCAGGTTGGGTTTCAACTGTTACTGATAAGAGCGTTGTTGATGCAAGCACAATGATGGCTGCGGTTGTTGGTGCAGAAGACGGCATTTATAACTACTTTGGCGAGCTTGAAACTGCGGGTAAATGTGTTGAATGGGTTAAAGACCATTTGGCTCTTGATGAAATCGATATTTATATGAGCAAACAACACAACTTAAAGCGCAAAAAAGCGGATATGGAAGTTGTTTACACAGGACTTTATGACTATATGATGGCTGTTATTGATTCAATTCCAGCAGGTAGCGGTGGTGTAATTTTCACACCTTGGCTTCACGGTAACCGTTGTCCATTTGAAGACCCAAATGCAAGAGGTATGTTCTTTAACATTTCACTTGATACAGGCAAAACTGAAATGATTAGAGCTGTCGTTGAAGGTGTTTGCTTCCATCTTCGTTGGTTCCTTGAAACTGAAGAAAAGAAAGTTAAAACATCAAAAACAATCCGTTTTGTTGGCGGCGGTGCATTGTCAGACGTAACAGCACAGATTCTTGCAGACTGCACAGGCAGAGTTGTCGAGACAGTTGCAAGTCCACAGAATGTTGGTGCAGTTGGTGCAGCAGTTCTTATTGCCATTGGTGCAGGTATCATTGAAAAAGTTCCTGATGCAAAGAAACTTATTCCTGCAGCGAAGACTTTTGTGCCTAACGCAGAGAATAAAGTTATTTATGATAAAAACTTTGCAGTATTCAAGAAACTTTATAAAGCAAATAAAGATAATTTCGCAGACCTTAATGAAACTAACTAGATTTAAAAGACGGAACTTTTTAGTTCCGTCTTTTTTGTCTGTTTTGATTGACAATATCTTGCTTTTATGTAATAATTATAATGTATAACAACATAAATAAGCTCTATATGTGGAGGTAAGAATATGAAATCAACAATTATCAGAATAATTGCTGCAATTATGGCACTTGTTATGGTTGCTTCTTGCTTTGCAGGTTGTGAAAAAAAGCCTGAAGAACCGGGTGTTACAAAGCCATCAAATGTTGAAGGCCCTGCAAATAATGATGTTGGCAACGATGTAAATGTGGATGATACAAGCACAACAACCACAACTACAACTACAACTACTACAAAACCAACATCTACCAAGAAACCATCAACAAGCACAACAACCACAACAAAACCATCAACAGGTTCATCAGGCGGTACTCTTTCACAGGCAGATATGAATGCTGCTCTCAATGCCGCAGGTTATGCTTATGATGCTGAACAACAGATTTATTATTCAACAATGAATCCTTGGCAGCGTCACTTCGGCTTTGGTGAAGAATATGACCAGGCAGCTGTTTTTGCAAATATGAGATACACAACTCTTAAAGCAGACTTTGAATATGACGGGCTCAAATGGAGACTTCAGTGGTGGAAAGGTCAATATGGCGTTCTCGTTGGTGCTGAACTTGGTGTTTACACAAAAGACCCTAACGATAATTCTACAACATATTATGAATGTGCATCACAAGAAAATCTTCTTGAAATGAGCATGGATTTCTATATGACTGCAAAAGATTATAGAAGTGGTAACAGACTTTTCTATCGCGAAGAACAGGCTCACTGGTGGCTCACAGGCTTCAAATTTGGTTATGCCGATTCAAGAAAGCTTGTAGTTGTTGCAACTCTCAAAGCTTTTGACCACGAAATGGCAAATGCAATTGAAAAGAGCTTTGAAAGATTAACAGGTTCTGCTGCAGGCAGAGAAAAGTTTAAGTATGTGACAGAACTTGATGGAAAAACAACAGACTGCTACACAAGAAAAGGTGATACATTCACAGTTGTTTGGGAAAAAGCAGGTTTTGAAAACTATTCATAATTGTATATTAAAGCACCGTTTTTACGGTGCTTTTTTTGTGCTTTTATTGAAAAAATAAATAATTGTTAAATATTGTTTAATAAAAAATAAAAATAATTGCTTATTACAGTTGAAAAATGCATAAAATTAGTGTAAAATAAACAAACAAACTTTAATTTTTTATGTTTTTTATAAATGTTTTTGGAGGATTTGTATGAATTATAGCCTTACAAAGAAACAAGCAAAAGAGCTTATTGACTCAAAACTTTCTCATTTTATCGGCGTTAAACCCGAAGAAGCAACAAATGAGCAGTTCTATAAAGCAATTGTTTTGATTCTCAGAGATATGATGAGTCAGGGCAGAGCAGAATTTTCAAAAGAGGGCTCAAAAAAGGGTACAAAAAGAGTTTATTATCTCTGTATGGAATTCCTTATGGGTCGTTCTCTTAAAAACAATCTTTACAACCTTAATCTCACAAAAGTTTTCGAAAGTGTTTTGAAAGATTATGGCGTAAAAATGGATTCAATCTATGATTGCGAACCTGACGCAGGTCTTGGCAATGGTGGACTTGGTCGTCTTGCTGCCTGCTATCTTGATGGTCTTGCAACTCAAGGTTATGTTTCAAAGGGATATTCAATTCTTTATGAATATGGTATTTTCAAGCAGAAACTTGTTGACGGTTGGCAGACAGAACTTCCTGATTTCTGGCTTCCTGGTGGCGATGTATGGCTTGTACCACACGAAGAAAGCGCAATCAACATTAATTTTGAGGGCGAAGTTCGTGACGCTTGGGAGAATCACTATCACCATGTCGAAATTGAAAATCCAACAGTAATCCAGGCTATCCCTTATGATATGCATGTTGCTGGTAAAGACGGAAAAGGCATTTCAGTTCTTCGCCTTTGGTCTGCAAAAGCACCTGGTCTTGATATGGCACTCTTTAATCAGGGTGACTATATGAGAGCTATGGAAAGAAATGCTATGGCTGAGGTCATCAGTAAGGTTCTTTATCCTGCTGACAATCATCCAGAAGGCAAATCACTTCGTCTTCGTCAACAATATTTCCTTGTTTCAGCATCAATTCAAGACATCGTTCAACATCATCTTCGTGAATTCGGCACAATGGATAACTTTGCAGATAAGGTTGCAATCCATGTTAATGACACTCATCCAACAATGGCAATTCCTGAACTTATGAGAATTATGCTTGATGAATGTGGCTATGGTTGGGACGAAGCTTGGAATATTGTAACAAATACAGTTGCTTATACTAACCATACAGTTATGAAAGAAGCGCTCGAATGTTGGCCAGAAGACCTTTATAAGAGACTTATGCCTCGTATCTGGCAAATTACAAAGGAAATTGACAACCGTTTCCGTTCATTTGTATGGGAAAACACACAGAATGCAGACACAGTTGAAAGAATGGCAATTATGTCAAACGGTGTTGTTAGAATGGCAAACCTTTGTGTTGCAGGTTCACATTGTGTAAACGGTGTTTCTGCTCTTCACAGTGATATTCTTAAAGATACTGTTTTCTCAGATTTTTATGCGCTCACACCAAACAAGTTCACAAATGTAACCAACGGTATTGCTCACAGAAGATGGCTCTGTCAGGCAAACCCAAAACTCACAAGCTTCCTTACAGAAACTATTGGTGACGGATTTGTAAAAGATGCTGACAAGCTTCTCGATTTGAGAAAATATAAAGATGATAAAGCTGTTCTTGAAGAACTTGGTAAGATTAAGAGAGCAAATAAAGAAGAATTTGCAAAATATGTGCTTAAACACAACGGTATTCAGCTTGACCCAGATTCAATCTTTGATGTTCAGGTGAAACGTTTGCACGAATATAAGCGTCAGCACCTTAATGCACTTAATATTTTGTCACAGTACCTTGCAATTAAAGAAAATCCAAATGGTGAGTTCATTCCTCACACATATATTTTCGGTGCAAAGGCAGCATCAGGCTATTTCGTAGCAAAGAAGATTATTTCTTTCATCTGTGCACTTGCAGATTTAATCAACAATGACCCTGATGTTAAGGGAAGACTCAAGGTTGTTTATGTTGAAGATTACAATGTAACTCTTGCAGAAAAGCTTATGCCGGCTGCAGACATTTCAGAGCAGATTTCACTTGCAAGTACAGAAGCATCAGGTACAGGCAATATGAAACTTATGCTCAATGGTGCTGTAACGCTTGGTACAATGGACGGCGCAAATGTTGAAATCTATGAAGCAGTTGGCGAAGATAACATCTATATCTTCGGTATGAAAACACCAGAAGTTCAACAGTTGCAGAAACAGGGCTATGTGCCACAGAATTTCTATAACAACAATGCAGAAATCCGCAAAATTCTTGATTTTGCTAACCAGAATGGTATCGGTGGCAAGATGTTCCACGAAGTAACATCAACAATTATTCACCACGACCCATATATGGTTCTTGCAGACTTTGAAGATTACAGAAATACTCAACAGAGAATTGCAAAAGACTTCTTAGACCGTGATAACTGGAATAAGATGTCACTTATGAATATTTCAGGTGCAGGCCGTTTTGCAGCAGACCGCGCTATTAACGAATATGCAGCTAACATTTGGAACACAAAATCAGCATTTAAGAAATAACAATTAAAGGTAGGTCTATGACCTACCTTTTTCTTTTAATCTCCACATCCGCAACCTGTGAAAGTGTCACCCTTCAGGCAGCCTTCTTTAGGTGGGAAAAATTCGTCAACAGGGAATTGGATTTTTCTGAAAGCGTCGCAAGGATTATCGGTGTCGCAACTACATTCTTTGCTTGGAATACAGAAATCATAAGCAGGAATAAGCATCTGTACATCTCTTTCGAGTTGTACGATTGTGAAGATTCCAAGGGTGACGGTAACAATCTTTTCGGGCTCGTGGTCATAACAGTCAAAATCTCCGTCAAAGCAACGACAAACGCATTTTGGTAATCTGCCAGGCTTGTGGCAAGGGTCACAACAGTCGTGAGCTTTGCGAAGTTTAGCGTCAAGACAGATTGGGTCAACTGTTTGTACCTTCGCTTTTGGATTTGTGTTAGTCATTTCGAGTTGGGTGTCTGTTTCGCAACTTGCAAATTCAGATGAGAACACTTTCACATTGCCTTCTGAACCATAGAGTATGCATTTTTTTGAAAAACTTGCAAGACCTTCAACAATTGTTGGTGGGTTTGCGTGGCCACAGAAAACATCAAGACAAACCTTGAAGAAATAAGTGATATCCACTGAATAAAAGCCACGGTTAAAAGGTACTCTTTCAACTTCGATGAATGCGTTAAGTACTTCACTGCCTCTGCAACGGACATTGGTTGCTTTATCAATAAGGCATTGTGCTGATGATGTGAAATAAACTCTCAAATCTTCAAGACAATCTTTGTCTGCGCAAGAGTCATAAACTCGGTTTGTGTCAATACAAACCGCTTCTTTGATTTTTGATTGGATACAGTTTTTGTTTTCTGACATCTCTGTTCCTCCTAATAAAAAATTGTCAACTGACAGTACCATTTTATGAAATTTCTATTATCTTGTTACAACTTATTGCAAGAGAAAATAATTTGTGATAAGATTTTATTAGAAAGACAAGTGAAAGGTGGGATAATTATGAAAAGCAAACTTTTAAGTGAATTGAATCAAATAGCCAATCGAATGATTTCACAGGTTGCAGATGTGACCATAGCCAGACGTGGAAGAAAAAGTGAAAATCCAATTTATCGTGAAATTGAAGCGGACAGAATACACTCAAATTACATTAGAATTATCCCTGCAACAGTTGTTTTGCTCGTGGTTGAAATCTGCGGAATGATTTGGGCAATATGGACCAATGTTAAATTTGATTATGGCAAGGGCTTTTTGTGGTCCTGTTGCATTTTTGCATTTATCTCAATTTGTGTTATTATCGCTATCGAAGTTGATTTGAGAAAAAGCTTTATCTCAAACAAGAAAAAGAAAAGTGTTTATATAGGTTATTGGATTATTTATATGATAGAAGCTTTGTCTTTTTCTGTTATGGAATATCTTGACCGTGGGGCAATTAATAACTACATCACTTTTATAATTATATTTACATTTTTACCTGTTATTGAGCCAATTCCAAAGCTTTTTGTTTTTACTTTCTCAATGGCAACTGAAGTTTATCTGATTTTATATACAGATGGTTCAATGGGCAAAATCATCGTTTGCATAGCCTTAGCAGTTGCAGGTGTTATTTGCTCACACATCAGATTCTTCTATTATATGTCAAACGCACTTGTGAATAAAAAGTTGGAATTCTCTGCTAATGGTGACCCGCTGACAGAATTTATGAATAGGCGTGGTTTTGACAGCAGAATAAACTCAATGAGAGGATTTTGCGACGCGAACGGATACGATGTGTGCTTCATTATGATAGACATAGACGATTTTAAAAAGTTTAATGATGTTTATGGGCACATAAAAGGCGATATATGTATCAAAGCAGTTGCGAAGTGCATTAGTGAGCATTTTTCACGACCTACTGACCTTTGTGTGCGCTATGGCGGGGAAGAGTTTCTTGTGGTTACAGCACAGAAAAATGTACCGGCATTGGTTGAGCATTTAACAAAGCTACTCAAAGATATAAGCCGAGTGAAAATTGAAGGTGTAAAAGAAACTATTTCGGTAAGTGTTGGTGTTTATACCAGTCTTAACAGTAAGAAAAAATCGACACAGTATTTTATCGAAAAAGCCGACGCTCAACTCTATAATGCGAAGAATAGCGAGAAGAATTGTGTGTCATATAAAAACGAGATATACAGATAAAGAAAAAATCAAGGCAAGTTGCAGGAATATACTGTGACTTGCCTTTTTTTGTTTTTTGTGATAAAATACAAATACATATTGGGATTTTGTGATTTGAATTGAGGAAACAATTATGTTTGACTTAATCTATAATCAGATATATTACATTGGTATTCAGGCTATCCGTTATGGCAAACGCTTTTTCAGATGGCTTGGTTTGCTGTTGCTTAAACCAATTAAATTTGTTGGAACATTGATTTTCACACTTATAATTGTTGTTGATAAACTTGTGTTAAAACTCTTTCACGAAAGTGTTGATGATTTTAAAGAATTGGTTTCAGAAACTAAAAGAGTTATGTCTGAGTTCAAGACTAGAACACCAGATACAAGAAAAAGAGATGTATTCAAAGGTTATGTGTTGAAAGCATTCACAAGATATAAAAAAGCGTTTACATATGTGTTGAATGTTGCGTTGCCTGTAATTTCTCTGATAATACTTTTTAATGTTGTTTCTGGTTTGTCTGATATGACCTTTGCTCTTGAAGTTAACTATAACGATGAAGTTATTGGATATGTTAGTAGCGAAGCCGTTTATAAGGAAGCGCACCAGCAGGCTATTGACCGTCTTGACATATCTGCTGCAACAGGTGCAGATAAAACTGACAAAGAAATTATAGGCGATGCAGAATATAAAATTAAACCCGTAAAACTCAGTCAAATTAACGATGCATCAACAATTTGTGACAAGTTGATTGAAAAATCAGATAGTAACATAACAAATGCTTGTGGCGTTTACATAGATAATGCCTTTGTCTGTGCAGTTAAAAACGAAACTGATGCACTCAGCGTTTTCGACAGTATTCTTGCAGAGCATGAAACAGGCGAAGCTAACGCAGTTGTGAGCTTTGTGCAAAACATTGAATATGTTCAGGGGCTTTATCCTGATGAAGAAAACATTGTGCGTGATGCAGCTTATCTCAATGAAAAACTTCGTTCAAAGAAGAGTGAAGCTAGATATTATACGGTTCAGTCGGGTGACACTGTTTCAAAAATCGCAAAGCAGTTTAATATGAAGACATCAGAGGTTTTCAATCTTAACCCTGAACTTCGCGAAAGAATATATGTTGGTCAACAAATTTTACTTTCAGGTGAGGTTGGCTTTGTTCAGGTTCAAACAACAAAAACTGAAGTCCGAACAGTAGAAATTCCATATAGCACAATAAAGGTTAATACAGATAGCCTTTATGTTGGTGACAAGAAAGTTGTAACAAAAGGTGTGAATGGTGTTCAACAGGTCACTGAGTTGGTTACATATATTGATGGTGTCAGAGTTTCAACAAAAGAAGTGTCAAGAGTAACTGTAAAAGAAGCAGTTGACGAAAAAGTACAGGTTGGCACAAAGAAGAATTCTTATGGCTCATCAGGAGGTCCTGTTATTTCTTATGGCGGTCGCTTTGTATGGCCTGCAAGCGGTGGCGCAACTCATGTCTCATCATATTACGGTAAGAGAAGTCTTAACGGTTGGCATGGCGGTATTGATATTACACGTCCAGGCGGAAAGAGTACGGGTGCACCTGTTCTTGCAGCAGAGTCAGGAACAGTTAAGCTTGCAAGAGTGTACAGCTCTTATGGCTATTGTGTAATTATCGACCATGGCGGCGGATTACAGACACTCTATGCACATATGAAGCCGGGCTCGTTAAGAGTTTCAGCAGGACAAAAAGTAAAACGAGGACAGCAAATTGGTCAGATTGGTTCATCGGGATTTGTTACCGGACCTCACCTTCACTTTGAAGTAAGAGTTAACGGCAACAAGGTGAACCCTGCTCCATATCTTGGAATAAAATCAAGACCGAATAGTTAAGATTATGGAAAAATTTATTATTGCAGGAATAAAAACTGAATATAATGTGCGCGGTAATTTGCTTCGTGAACGTTCTGAAAAATACAAAGCAGATTTTGATGACAGCGAAACGCAGGTTAAACTTAATATCCGTGAAGAATACATTGATAAGAAAAAGGAAAAAATTCCTTATTTATCTTGGGATGAACACGAATATATGTGGACTTGTGACGCGTTTTATAACGAGCTTTTACGATTTGGTGGAATGATGCTTCATTCTTCTTGTGTCGAGAAAGATGGGTTCGCATATTTGTTTTCCGCAAGAAGTGGAACAGGCAAATCAACACATACTCATTTGTGGCTTGAAAACCTTGAAAACACAAGAATTATCAATGATGACAAACCTGCTTTGTTGAGAGAAAACGGCAAGTGGTATGCTTGCGGAACGCCATTTTCAGGCAAAACTGATGAAAATCTGGATGTTAAAATTCCTGTCAGAGCAATTGTGTTTTTGTCCCGTGGCGAAGAAAACAAGGTTAAAAAATTAGAAAATTCAATGGCAGCACCTTTAGTTTTGGAACAGACAATTAATCCTGTTGATAAAACTATGGCGATAACGATGCTTGAAACTTTGGATATGCTTCTTCGTGAAGTTCCAGTATTTACTTTGCATTGCAATATGGAAAAAGATGCTGCAATAACCGCTTATAACGAAATTGAAAGGTTGATAGAAAATGAAAATTAAAGACGGTTTCATATTAAAAGATGTTGCAGGTAGTAAAATTGTGATTGCAACAGGCGAAGCAAGACTCTCGTTTAACGGAGTAATCACTTTCAATAGTGTTGGCGCAGAAATTTTTAATTTGCTTGACGGAACAAATTCTCCTGAAGAAATTGTTGCCAAAATAGCGACCGATTATAACGTGGATTCAGAGATTGTGAAAAGAGATTTTGACGCGCTTGTTGCGAAACTCAAAAAACATAATTTGCTTGATGAATAATTTATAAAAAACTATATAAAAGTTTATAAAAAACATTGCATATTCAGATGGAGTTTGATATAATCTTTTGGATATGTAATAAAAGAGGAGTATTGATATGGAATATAATGCAAACAACTCTCAGATTGAAAAAGGAATTGATATTGCGACCATTGGTCAATATGCACTTCGTGTTATTCAGAAATGGTGGGCTGTTTTGTTAGCTGCCGTTATCTGTGCGAGTGCAGGTTTTGTGGTTGCAAAGGTTACTTATGTGCCACAATATACTTGCACAATGCGTTTTGTTATTGACAACAAGAACGAGAACACAGTATCCGGTGGTCAAAGTGCAAGTGATATTAATGCCGGTATGCAGCTTGCACGTGATTATATTGTTATTATGACTGACACAAATTCACTTATGGAAGCAGTTGCTAAAAACAGTGGTTATGATATTACCGGTGACCAGGTTAAAGGGATGCTTAAAGGTACACTTGTTGAAGAGACGTCAATTGTTGCTCTTACAGTAACCACTTCCGACCCTGAAGTATCATATGCAGTTGCAACAAGTTATCTTAATAATTATGCGCAAACAACTGATAAGGCTCACAGCAATACAAGAGCGATTGTTATTGACGAACCTGTAATGCCAACAAAGGCAAACGCAGACAACTCAAAATTGCTTTACACATTGTTGGGTTTTGTATTTGGTGCAGGTCTTGTTGTTAGTATAATCTGCATCGGCATCTTTATTAAGGATACCGTTAAACTTACAGACGATATTACCAACAAACTTAACAGTAACCTTGTTGGTTCAATTATCCACATTAAGAAGAATGAAAAAGGTAGTCTTCTCTTCACTGATAAGAAAACAGGATTTATGTTTATTGAAGCATTTAAGACCATTCGTGCAAAACTTGAGAATACAGCAAAACGTCATAATTATAAAACCTTTGTATTCACAAGTACTGCCGAGAATGAAGGTAAAACAACAATAGCAACAAACACAGCTTTGGCTCTTGCAAAGAACGGTAAATCAGTTCTCTTGATTGATGGTGACCTTCGTAAGCCATCAGTATATAAGACACTTGGAGTTTCAGCAACAAACGAAGCAGGTCTTGCAGGTGTAATTACTGGCGAAAAGACACTCAGTGAATCAATCAAATATTTTGAGAAATTCAATCTTTTCCTTCTCATAACAAGTCAGGCAGTTTCAGAATCTGCCGAGCTTCTTTCGTCTGATGAGACAGAAGAAATTCTTGAAGCAGTTAAGAATGAGTTTGACTATGTCATCATCGATACTCCGCCGGCAGGTCTTGTTGCTGATGCAACAATTCTTGCTCAGCACGCAGATGCAACGGTGATGGTTGTTCGCAATGACCATGCTCCAATGCGTCGTATTAGAAAGACAATGGAAGATATCAATGGCACAGGCACCGACCTTCTTGGCGTTATCTACAATGACGCTGATAGCAGTTCAGCCGTAAATCTTATTAAGGCTGGCAAAAAGAGTAAGAAGGGTTATGGCTATGGTTACGGCTACGGTTATGGCTATGGCTATGGCGAAGAATATAAAAGCAAAAAGAAATAAAAAAGAAAGCCGTACTTAATGTACGGCTTATTTTTCGGTGGTATAGAAATTAGGAATTAGAAATGTCAGAACAAAGAAATAATTTACAAGAAAATAAAATGGGGGTTATGCCTGAGGGCAAGCTTTTGGTGTCAATGGCAACGCCAATGATGATTTCAATGCTTGTGCAGGCTTGTTATAATATTGTTGACAGTGTTTTTGTTTCACAACTTAGTGAAAACGCATTGAATGCGGTATCTTTGGCATTCCCTATGCAACAGATTATGATTGCAGTTTGTGGAGGCACATCTGTTGGTATGAACGCTCTTCTCTCAAGAGCGTTGGGAGCAAAGAAATTTGAAAGAGCAAACAAAATTGCAAATACAGGCATTTTTCTTGCCATCTGTTCAAGCATAATATTTGCTTTGGTTGGTTTGCTCGTAACAAAGCCATTCTTTTTAGCGCAGACAGATGTTGCTGAAATCGTGAATTATGGCACACAATACACAATGATTTGTATGGTGTTTTCATTCGGTATTGTTGGACAATTCTGTTTTGAAAAGTTGTTACAATCAACGGGAAGAACTTTCTGTACAATGATTACACATATGGTTGGTGCAGTTACAAATATTATTTTAGACCCGATTTTGATTTTTGGGCTTTTTGGCTTTCCAAAATTGGAAGTTGCAGGTGCGGCGATTGCAACCGTTGCAGGACAAATTGTCGCAGCAATTATGGCAATAATTTTTAATCTTAAATTTAATAAAGAAATCCATTTCAGTACAAAGCTTATTCGTTTCGACAAAGAAATTGTAAAAGATATTTACAAAATCGGTTTACCATCAATAGTAATGCAATCAATCGGCTCTGTAATGACCTTTACACTCAACAAAATTCTTATTTCATTCACAACAACTGCAACGGCAGTTTTCGGTGCATATTTTAAACTTCAAAGCTTTGTGTTTATGCCGATTTTTGGTCTTAACAACGGGATGGTGCCGATTATCGCATATAACTATGGTGCGAGAAAATTCAGCCGTGTGAAAAAGACAATTACCATAACACTTGTCATTGCAATATCAATTATGTTAGTTGGTGTTGCCGCATTCGAAACAATTCCAGATAAATTGTTATTATTGTTTAACGCGTCAGAAGAGATGCTTGCTATTGGCGTTCCTGCATTGAGAATTATTGGTATTCACTTGATTTTTGCAGGCTTCTGCATTATTGCGGGTTCGGTTTGTCAAGCGATAGGCAATCCCAATTATAGTTTGATAGTTTCAGTTTGTCGTCAGTTGGTAGTGCTTTTGCCGTGTGCATGGTTGTTGGCGCAGACAGGAAAACTTGAACTAGTATGGTTTGCATTCCCGATAGCAGAGTGCGTATCGCTTATATTGAGTGCAATCTTCCTTTTAAAGACTTTGAAAAAAGCAAAAAAGAAAATGAAAGATATGATAGTATAAAACTAAAAGCAGAGTTTCAACTCTGCTTTTTTCTTGCTAAAAACGAGAAAAATATATGAAAAATCAAGAAAATTTATGAAAATTAAAGAAAATATATTGTTTTATTCCAAAAATGTTAAAATTTTGTCAATTTAGTCAGAAAAACCGACTTGAAGTTCATATGAACCTATGATATAATCAAGCCACAATGATGGAAGGAGGGTAAAAGATATATGTTAGAAAAAATACCGGGAACGGTACTTTCATTTAACAGTTCAGCGGCAGAAAATAGTTATTCATTGATTTCTCCGCTTCTGACGGTAACAAAAGGGCTCACCTTGGCTCAGGTAACTGCGCTGACGGGGCTTGAACCGTCAACAATACAAAATTGGGTAAAACGTGGCTGGGTAAAAAATCCCGAAGGAAAACGCTATGGAGAAGAACAAGTGGTGCGTATTATACTTATAAATATGATGCGTGGCTCAATGCAACTTGAACAGATAGCGTTTCTGATGAGCTATATCAATGGGTCGGTGGATGACCGAGCAGACGATATTTTACCCGATAAGGACTTATTCAATATTCTGTGCAATATAATATATATCTGTGAAGAGAGTTCAGCTCTTGATACAGATTATCTCGATAAAGTTATTGAAGCACAAATTGAAAAGATTAAAATCTCTGATGTGGTGTCTGTAAAAAAACTGAAAACTGCATTAAGAGCAATGGTGTTGGCGTTTCTCTCAACACAAATAAGAGAGATGGCACAAAAAGCATTTATGCAACTGATGTAATTTGAAGGAGGGGTTATATGGTTGAGTTTTTGGTGAGAATATCACCACAAGAAGCAGTGGATTTGGTTGATAAAGAAATTGTCAACGGGTCCATCACAGGTGAAAAAATTGATGAGCATATTTGCACAACAGAAAACGGCAGAGAAGTCAGAGTGGTTATCTATGAAAAGCATTATTACAGAGCAGAGAACCGTTTGACCCTTACCTTGACTGTTGATAATCTTCAAGGGCTTACCCGTGTTCACGCAGTTGGTGGTGGCGGTGGCTCAGGATTTTTCAGATTTGACTGGGGCGCATCAGACAGTTTCGCAAACTCTGTTGAAAACGCGCTCTATCAATATAAAATGTAAAGGGAGGATTTTATGGAATATCTAATGGCGAACCCTTGGGCTATATGGATTGCAGTTGGCGTGTTCTTCTTAATCGTTGAACTTTGCACAACAGCATTAGTATCTATATGGTTCGTACCTGCGGCAATAATTACCTGTTTATTGTCATTTGTAATTAAAAGCGCAATCTGGCAAGTTGCCATATTCGTTTTACTTAGTGCAGTATTTATGGTAGTCTTCCGCAAAATTTATAAAAAATACATTAAGAAACCCGTTGACGATGTTGACCAGAATGAGAAACTTCTGGGCAAAATAGTAACAATTATTGATGAAACAAACACTATCAGCGGAAGAGTCAAATTAGGCGATATTTATTGGAAAGCAATCACCGAAAACGGTGAAACACTTTCAGAAAATGAAAAAGCAGTTATCAAGAGTGTGCAAGGCACAACTCTTGTTGTAACTAAATTTAATTAAAAAAGGAGAAAAACTATGGAATTATTATTCATACCAACAATCATCGCAGTTATCATTATCGCAATCATTATTGCAAACGTACGCATTGTACCACAGGCAAACGCATTCGTTATTGAAAGACTTGGCGCATACTATACAACTTGGGACACAGGTCTTCATGTAAAAGTTCCTATTATCGACAGAGTAGCAAAAAGAGTAAGCCTTAAAGAAGCAGTTGTGGATTTTCCACCACAGCCAGTTATTACAAAAGATAACGTTACAATGTCAATCGATACAGTTGTTTTCTATCGAATCATTGACCCAAAACTCTATACTTATGGCGTTGAAAGACCAATGATGGCTATTGAAAACCTTACAGCAACAACTCTTCGTAACATTATCGGTGACCTTGAACTTGACGCAACTCTCACATCAAGAGATACAATCAACTCAAAAATCACTGAAGTTCTTGACGAAGCAACAGATGCTTGGGGTATCAAGATTAACCGTGTGGAATTAAAGAACATTATGCCACCACGCGAAATTCAGGATTCAATGGAAAAGCAGATGAAAGCTGAACGTGAACGCCGTGAAAAGATTCTTCAGGCAGAAGGTGAAAAGAAAGCAGCTATCCTTGTTGCTGAAGGTGAAAAAGAATCTGCAATTCTTCGTGCTGACGCTATTAAAGAGTCAAAAATCCGTGAAGCAGAAGGTGAAGCAGCAGCAATTCTTAAAATTCAAGAAGCAACTGCAGCCGGTATCGATATGATTAACAAGGTTAATCCAAGTCAAGAGTTCATTAGCATTAAGGCTCTTGAATCTTTCGAGAAAGCAGCAGACGGCAAAGCAACAAAGATTATTATCCCATCAGAAATTCAAGGTCTTGCAGGTCTTGCAACATCACTTACAGAGCTTGCAAAGAAGGACTAAAAAACAGATAAAGAAAGGACAGATAGTAAAAACTATCTGTCCTTTTGTTTTATACAGCACTCAAATATTCTTCTAAACATTGGTTATTATTTTTCATTTCTGTTGCGGCTGTGATACCTACATAGCGCCAATGCCATGGTTGGAAAATCATTCCTGTTATTTCAACCTTGTCTTCGGGATAACGAAGAACAAATCCATAGTTATGAGCATTTTCTGTGAGCCATTTGTATTCGTTTGTTGATGCAAATCCTGCGCTTGCGCTGATAATATCAACCGAAAGTCCCGCGCCATTTTCGCTACTTCCCGCAGGCTCAATTCTCTTTTCTGCATTTGCAACTGCATCTTCATAGGTCATACCTTGCAATGTGAATGCGTTAACCTTGTTGTCATAGTTTGTTTTTTGACGGTTATAACTGCAATATCCTGCATAAGGTGTGAGAACAATATTTTGCTTTAATGCGTCGGCATACATTGTTTTATATGCTTCTGCAACACGAGAATCTGCTGTTATTGAGCTATTCTCAATTACGGGTGCAAGTGTTGGCGAATATGTTTTGCCCAAAGGATATTTCTTGCTTATAAGTGTCAGCGCCCAGTTTTCACCTGCAAGGTCATCTTGTGGGTTATATTTATCCCATTTTACAGGTGGCTTTGTGGTTGTTTCTTCGGGTATTGTTGTGCTCTCTTCAGGGGTTTCTTCAGGGTCGAGAGGCTCAACGGGAGTTTCTTCAACATACTCAGTTGTGGTTTCAGGTAAATCAATGGGGACTTCGTTATAACCTTTTCCACGACAAAGGGTTGCATATAAAATTGAAAGAGTACCTAAAATCACAACAAGTGAAATCAAAAGGTAAAATCTTATTTTTAAACGTCTTTTTTTCATAAAAAGTCCTTTCTTTCAAGTGACTAATTTAACTGCATATAGTTTATTCTTTTTTTCTCGATATGTCAACCGACTGTTTTTTCAAAATTTTTCAAAATATATAGTGACTTAAAAAGAAAATTGTGATAAAATGTTTAGTGTATATTCCAATATTATGGAGGTTTTCAATTTGAAAGCGTATGAAAGCAATTCGCACTATGCGTCAAAAGTGCGTGAATGTTCAAATTTTGCTGTTCGTGAAATCAAAAGAGTGTGCGAACAGATAGGTCCTCGTCCAGCAGGATATGAGAATGAGAAAAAGGCACAGGATTATGTCCAGAAGCTTATGACACCTATTGCCGATGAAGTTACAAGAGAAGAATTTACATTAAGCCCAAAAGCGTTTATGAGTTGGGTTACCATTGACGGTGTTTTGGCGTTGATTGCGGCAGTTTTGGGTATTCTTGCATTCACAGGTCTTGTACCAGCGATTGCAGGTGTTTTACACATCGTTTCTGTAATACTCTGCGCTATTGCTGTTGTTTTCCTTGTTGGTGAATTTTTGCTTTATAAAAAAGTGCTTGACCCATTCTTCAAAAAGGAAGAATCAAGCAATGTAATCTGCAAAATCAAGGCAACAGGCGAAGTGAAAAGGCGAATTATTATTGGTGGTCATATAGACTCTGCTTATGAGTGGAGATATACATATATGGGTGGTCCAAAATTGGTTACAACAGTTGTTGCTGGTGCAGTTTTAGGACTTCTTATGACGCTTGTTGTTGGAGTTGTTGGAATTTTTGCAGACCACGAAAGCGCAAATATTGTTTTGATTGTTTTACAGGCTATCGTTGTGCCATTCCTTGTTTCAGTTCTCTTCTTTGTTAACTGGAAATTGGTTGTTGACGGTGCAAATGACGACCTTACAGGTGTTTTTACATCTATGGCAGTATTGCTTTATCTTAAAAACAATAATATCAGCTTTGAAAATACTGAAGTTATTGCAGTTTCAATGGGTGCAGAAGAAGAGGGGCTTCGTGGTTCAAAGGCTTTTGCAGAGCTTCACGGTGACGAATACAAAAATGATGGCGTTGAAACTGTTTTTGTTGCCCTTGATACGCTTCGTGACTATGAATTTATGGGCGTTGTTACAAAGGATATGACAGCAACCGTTAAGTTGGATAAATCTGCTTGTGCATTGATGAAAAAAGCATCAGAAAATGCGGGTGTAAATGTAAACTTCACAACAACACCTTTAGGCTCTACTGATGCTGCAGCAATGCAACAGGGCGGTATTAAATCAGTTGCATTTACAAGTATGGACCCTGCTCCAGCGAGATATTATCACACTCGTCTTGACAAGGTTAATATGCTTGAAATGAAAACTATTGAAGATGTGCTTAAAATTGTTCTTGAAACCGTGTTCCTTTTCGATGAACAAGGACTTAAAGACAATTATTAATTTCACCGAAAGGGGAAAATTTATAATGAAAAAGAATTTTATGAGAGCCTTTAGTCTTGTAATGGTGCTTGCTATTATGGTTGCATCTTTTGCAGGTTGTGGCGAAGGAACAGAAGTTAAAAGACCAGAGGCTGTGTCAGTTAAAACAGACCTTAAAGATGTTTATTTCACATTTACTTATGGTGAACTTAAAGACATTCTTCCTGGTGATAAATTAGCAGTTTTATATGAAAATATTAACAAGAAACTTGACAGCAGAGAAGTTAAACTTTCATATTATGAACTTGTTTCAAAGTTCGGTGGTCAGGAATATTTCCCAGCACTTTTAGACCTTATTTCTGATGAAGAAATGTCTGCGTTTGTGGCAAATCAGCAAGCAGTTCTTGATTATTTCAACAACAGTATCAACGATATTAAGCAGAATAAAACTGCTTTGGTTGAATATAAAGAAGATTTCTGGATTAACTTTGGTGGTAATGAAGGCACAAATAAAGATGGCTCAACCAACTATGATAATGTAAAAGTTTTCTTCAAAGATACAGAGGGTAATCTTCTTGATAATCAACCAACACTTCGTGCAGCATTCCGTCTTTATGCAGATACTGCTCTTAAAAATATTGGCGACTATCTTATGCGTTCAGAAGGTCCTGTTAAGAAGGGCGAAGACCTTACAAATGTTATTTATCCTTTAGGTTTAAACACAGCAAGCACACTTACACTTGATGACCTTTACACACATACAGATAAAAAGACAGGCGTTGTTACACAACCTGTTTATACATCAGTTGTTCCAACATTGGTTTATGACCTTGACGATAAAGGAAATAACGCAAAATATACAGAGGGCGAGTTGGAAGGAGAATATATTTTCGTTCCATCAGAGCTTTACAGAACAATCAATATTGCAGTTAAACCAGAATTAGCAAGCGTTGAAAAAGCATTCACAATCCGTGAAAAAGACGGAATTCTCAAAGAGTTCGAAAAAGCATCAAATTATCTCACAGTTAACTCATTTGATATTGCGTTTGCGCCTTGCAAAATTACAGCAGCTTTCAACGCAGTTAATGACCAGATGACTTATGCAACATTTGAAAAGAATATGGTTATTACTGCAAACGTTACATTTAAGGGTGCACTCTCAGAATATGGCACAGTAATCGTTGAATTCCCTTGCACATCTTCACTTACATATAACTTCGGTTGGGAAACAGAAAAAGCCGAATAATTGTAAATTCTTACAAAAATAAGAGAAAAATTTTTACAGCGACACTCATTTAGGGTGTCGCTATTTTATTGATTTTATGATTGTATGGGTGTAGAATAAGTATATGAAAATTTGTTTTAAAGGGGAATTGTTATGAAAAAGATGTTATCAGTTGTTCTCGCAGTTCTTATGATTTTTTCTATAATATCAATAGGGGTTTCTGCAAAAGCTGAAGAAAAAGTACCTGTGGTAATTTTGCAGGGCTATTCAGGGCCTAACCTTGCTTATGCAGACGAAAACGGCGAGCCAATTATTGAAAACGGAGAAGTAAAACTTGCTTGGCCATTGAATTTTGATAATCTTGGTGCAGATATTGCAGAGTTGCTTGCTGATGTTACACTTAATCAAAATGACCTTGTAGAAGCAATTGTCGATGTGTTGCAAGAATATTTTGAGCCTCTTGAAATGTATCCTAACGGCACATCAAAAAACAATCTTGTGCCATATCCAAGTGGTGCGGCGGCTACTCGTGCATCAACTCTTATTGAGAATGGTATGGAGCAGTATATTCCAGAGGCAGTAGTTGCAGAAATGGCTATTGAAGAAGTCGGTGCTGAAAACGTTTTCGGTTTTACTCAGGACTGGCGCCAGAGTCAGGTGGATTCTGCCGCAGACCTTGATGCATATATTCAAGAAGTAAAAGCAATTACAGGTGCCGATAAGGTCGATATTTACGGATTAAGCCATGGTGGTCAATATGGTACAAGTTATCTTTATTATTACGGACATAAAGGTGATGTAAGAAATGCTATATTTGGCAACCCTGCAACTTTAGGTACATCTGCGGTGGGCTCATTCTTTACAGGTGAATATGTGGATGCTAATTTAGAAGATGTTATCGCCTTTGTTGAACACGGCTTTGAATATGAAAAAGATTGGGAATGGCTTTTGCAACTTCTCTTGCTTGATGAATTTCTTGTTGAGGTTGTAAACAGTGCACTTGTAGATACCGATTTGCTTGAAGGTATTGTGCTTATTCCATCCCTTTGGGACTTTGTTCCACATAATTATTTTGAAAATGCACTTCAACATGTTGGACTTAACGAAACAGATAACGGCAAACTTTATAATGATACAGTTAAATTCCATAATGATGTTAATAATGATGGATTAAACCTTGCAAACAAGCTTGCAGACCTTGAGGCAAGCGGTATGAAAATAGGTTATGTTTGTGGCAGTGGCTATGATTCCGTCAATGGTAAATACAATTCAGATATTCTTATTGATACATATCTTTCATCTGGCTCAAATTGTGCACTTGCAGACGAGACTTTTGCAAGTGATTATGTTCAGAAAAATACAGTCTGTAACAACCCAAACCATTATCATATTTCACCTGATTTTGATATTGATGCGTCAACAGGATTTTTGCCAGATAGCACTTGGTATATTAAAAATCAAGGCCACGGTATGATTATGCACGACGAATATTCAAAGAATCTCGTTCACGATTTCTTGTGGGGAGATATTGCTAATGTTTATTCGAGCAAAGAGTATCCGCAGTTCAATATATCACAGAACAATTCCGAAATTATTTATGCAAGATTTGATAATACCAGTTCCGGCTATCATTCGACAAAGGATACAGCACTAGTCCTTAAAAATATGTCTGTTGAAGCAGAGATAGCTATATGGGATATAAAAGCAGTTGGCGCAGATATCACTTTCAATTACACACCGGGAATGAGAGTGCCAATGGGCAAGGTTGTTGAAATTGAAGCTATAAATAACGATTTTGACAATGCAGAAAAACCATTTGCAATAGATATAACATATACACTTCTAAATACACAGATGACTTCTACAACATCTACTATTAAATTCACACCAATGACAGATGAGCAAATGGCAAAGTTCAGTTATCTTTCACAGGTGGCTGATGTTGTGCCTGACGAAATAACAATTGAGAGCACAACAACACCTGATGACACAACAACTGAAACAACCACAGAAAGCCAAAAACAAGAAACGACTACTGATACAAAGACTGAAAATGTTCAGTCAGAAAAAAACCCAAACACAAGCAGAAGGGTTATTCCGATTGTTTCTGTGGGCGTGATTTTTGGTGCGCTTTCAGTTGCAATAGGTGTAAGTGCAAAACGCAAGGATGAAGAATAAGAAAAGACGGTCTTTTGACCGTCTTTTTTAATGAGTAAATGAATTTGAATTTGTCGTGCTGTTTTGATTCTTATCTCTCGTTAAAATTAACCATCAAATAATGTAGGGGCGAGTCTCTGTGCTCGCCCGTAATTTTACCGCACACTTGCGGGAGGGCACGGAGACCCTCCCCTACAACACACCCAAAGCGAACAGTCTTTTTGTGACGGCTTTTGTTTAGGCACAAAAATATCGGCAGAAGCAATGATAGCTAGCGAACATTTAACATAGTTTTTGTTGACTTTTGTTCGCTTTAGTGATATATTGGCAAAGTAGGGTTAAGGCTTTACGAAAAGGGAAAAGGGGTATGGAAAAATGAAAAAATTTGATATTAAAAGAATAATAGGCGCTATCGTCGGTGTTGTATTGGTGGTAGCGGTTTTGGCTATCACTGACGGCAAAGCAGAAAAAGAATTGATGGGCACTTGGGCTTATGCTTATACAACAGAATATGCTGAAGATTTAGATGTTGAACTTACAGAATATTTTGAAGTTACTGAAGGCAGATACCGTTGGTATATGGACAGAGAAGAAACAAAAGCTTCATTATTAAAAGCTTATGATGAATATTTTAAATCTGAAGAAATAACTGAAGAAGATGTAATCAAATCTGGTTACAAATCAATCGAAGATTGCAAAGCTCAGTGGCTTGAAGAGGATTTAAAGAACATTGTTGATGATTATAATGAAGACCCAGGTGCAGGCACTTGGCAAATTAATCAAGGCACGTTCTTATTCATTGAAGACGGTACTTCAAGAGAATACAAAACAGATTACAGAATTGAAGATGGTAATACTTTATATCTTCAGACAGACGGACTTATTCTCACAAAAGTTAAATAATTAGAAAAAACAGTTGACAACACTGAAAAATGTGTTATAATAATCAAGCAAAATAAAGCAGAACAGATTTTTGTTCTCACCCGTCGGCTACGAGTTGACCGGTCAATACTTTACTAAAAAAGTTTGATTTGTAATGGTGCGGGCAGAATTTCTGTCCGCATTTTTAATTTTCTTAAAGGGGTGTTTATTTATCAGTACCAAAGAATTGCAAATCAATGAAGAGATTCGCGACAAAGAAATCAGAGTTATTACCGACGACGGTGAACAACTTGGAATTATGTCTGCAAAGGATGCTTTGAAAGAAGCTGAAAAGCGCAGTCTTGACCTTGTGAAAATTGCGCCTAATGCGCAGCCACCAGTTTGTAAGATTATGGACTATGGCAAATATCGTTTTGACAAGGCAAAGAAAGAAAAAGAAGCAAAGAAAAATCAGAAAGTCATTGAAACTAAAGAAATCCGTCTTTCTGTGAACATTGATACTCATGACTTTGATACAAAGGTAAATCATGCACTTAAATTTTTGAAATCAGGCAATAAGGTTAAGGTTTCAATCCGTTTCAGAGGTCGTGAAATGGCTCACGCACATTTGGGTAACGGAATTATGGAACGCTTTGCCGAAGCCGTATCAGAACTTGGCAATGTTGACAAACCTGCAAAACTTGAAGGTCGTCAGATGCTTATGTTCTTGTCACCAAAAGGTGCAAAGTAAAAAAGTAAATTATATTAAATCAGGAGGATATTATTATGCCAAAGATTAAAACACATAGCGGAGCTAAAAAAAGATTTAAGCTTTCAAAGAACGGCAAGCCAATCAGAGCACACGCTAACAAGTCTCACATCTTAACAAAGAAGAGCACAAAGAGAAAAAGAGGACTCCGTCAGACAGCTGTTGCTGATAAGACAAATACAGCGCAGATTAAGCGTCTTATTCCTTATAAATAAGAACCTGGCTTACGCCAGAACCTTGTTGCTTTGCAATAAACAAACATAATCGAAAGTACTATATCGGAGGTAAAGAGAAATGGCACGTGTTAAAGGTGCGATGATGACTCGCAAAAGAAGAAATAAAGTATTAAAACTCGCTAAAGGTTACTATGGCTCAAAGAGCAAACTTTTCAGAACAGCTAAACAGGCTGTTATGAAGAGTGGCAACTATGCATATATCGGCAGAAAGCAGAAGAAACGTGATTTCAGAAAGCTCTGGATTACAAGAATTTCAGCTGCTTGCAAGATGAACGGTATGAACTACTCAACATTCATCAACGGTCTCAAGAAGGCAGACATCAACCTCAACAGAAAGATGCTCTCAGAAATTGCTATTGCAGATCCCGCTGCATTCACAGCTCTCTGCGAACAGGCAAAGGCAGCTCTCTAATTAAAAAAACATACGTCCGAGATTTTTTCTCGGGCGTATTTGTCATTTTTTATCTGTGTCAAAAACAGGGGAAAGATGGCAAAACAGACTGTTTATGTGGAGAAAATCTATGATAATAGCTATCGAAAGTCGCTCAAACGAAAAGATTAAAACAGCTCAGAAGCTGGCTTCAAACGGCAAATTCCGTAAAGAAAAAAACGAATTTTTTCTTGAAGGTCTCCGCCTTTGCTCCGATGCATTTGAAAGCGGAGTAAGAGTCTGTCAATGCTTCTTCACGGAAAAAGCAAGAGAGAAATACGGCGAAAGACTGGAAAGAATAATTCAGGGTGCGGATAACTCATATATTATCAGCGACGATATTGCAGATAAGCTGTCTGAAACTCAGTCATCGCAAGGCGTTTTTGCCGTGTGCGGTATGAGGGAAAATAAGGGTGACGTCTCGGAAGACGGAAAGTATATTGCTCTTGAAAACATACAGGATCCTGCGAACTTGGGTGCAGTCATAAGAACAGCTGAAGCGCTGGGACTTGACGGGGCGATTCTGTCAGGCTGCTGTGACTGCTATAATCCCAAGGCACTCAGAGCCTCTATGGGTTCTCTCCTCAGATTGCCGCTTATCTTCACCGATGATGCCAAAGGTTATCTGTCCGGCTGTATGGCAAGGGGTATGACGATGCTTGCCACCACACCCGATGCAGCTGCGGAAAGGATAACGGAGCTTGATCTCAGCGGCGGAGTTATCAGCGTTGTGGGCAACGAGGGTAACGGTGTAAGCGAGGAAGTTTTGAAAATATGCAGAAACGTGACGATACCT
>CALBNX010000082.1 GCA_937896885.1 uncultured Clostridia bacterium | reverse complement strand
ATATGGAGATGTACCCAAGTGGTTGAAGGGTCCGCACTCGAAATGCGGTAGGTCGTGAATAGCGGCGCAAGAGTTCAAATCTCTTCATCTCCGCCAGAAATTTTTTATTATTAGAAGGGTTGTTATGAAAGAGAATCGCAATCTTGCTTATGCAGAAGTTTTATCACAATTAATTCAAAAAGAAACAGTTTCAGCTTATGGTCAGACTGATTTGACAAAGTTTTATGAGTTCCATAAATTGCTTGAAAATTTCTTCCCAAAGTTTTTTGAAAAAGCCGAAAAAGAAGAATTTAAGGGTAGTTTGTTATTTAAATTAAAGGGTACTGATTCTTCAAAAAATCCTGTGCTTTTTATGAGTCATCATGATGTCGTTGAAGCACCGGGCGAATGGAAATATCCTGCTTTTTCAGGTGAGGTTGCCGAAGGCAAAATCTGGGGCAGAGGAACACTTGATACAAAAGGTAATCTTTGGGCTATTTTGCAAGCAGCAGAAGAACTTTTGAATGATAGCTTTGTTCCATCAAGAGATATTTATTTCTTAACAACACGAAACGAAGAAACAAATGGCGATGGTGCTAATGAAATCAGTAATACATTAAAAGAACGTGGAATTCATCTTGATATGGTGCTTGATGAAGGTGGTATGATTGTTATTGACCCAATCGCTGGTGTAAAAGGTAAATTTGCTATGATTGGTCTTGGTGAAAAAGGTCAGGCTGATTTGAAATTTACTGCTCGTTCAAAAGGTGGCCACGCTTCAACACCTGGCAAAAACACTCCACTTGTTCGTCTTGGTAAGTTTATGGCAGAAGTTGAAAAATCTGATATATTTGTGTCAGAAATGCCTGATGCAATCTATGAAATGTTCAGACGAATGGCGCCTCATATGACAGGCTATATGAAAACAGTTTTCAGTAATATCAATGTTCTCAAAAAACCTGTAACAAAACTTTTACCTGCTATTAATAGTACTGCAGGTGCTATGGTTAAAACAACACTTGCTTTTACAATGGCACAGGGCTCAAACGGCAGAAATGTTCTTCCGCAAGAGGCTTGGGTTGTTGGCAATATGCGTTTTTCTCATCATCAGGGTAGAGAAGCAAGTATTGAAGCAGTAAAACAACTTGCGGCTAAATTTGACATTGAAACTGAAGTGTTAGAGCCGGGTTTTCCTTCTCCAATAACTGACTTTAAGGGTGACGCATTCAGATTAGTTGAAAAAGCCGTTGAAAATGTATTCCCCGATGTTATAGCATCACCATATCTTATGACTGCTGCAAGTGATAGCAGATTTTTGAGCCGTGTTTGTGATAATTGTATCCGTTTTGCTCCATTTACAATTACAAATGAGCAAATGGGTAGCGTTCACGGGCTTAATGAAAATGTTGATGTAGAAACATTGGCACAAGCAGTTGATTTCTTTAAATACATAATGCAGGAGGTTTGATTTGTGGAAAATGAAAAAAGCACAGGGTTAAATATCGGTGTCAAATCATTCATTACTGCAATCGTAGTTGTTTTGGTGCTTATGACATTAACCTATGGATTAACATTTGTTATTCCTGGTGGTGAATATGCGAGAGTACCTGACGCAAATGGCAATATGATTATTGACTCATCATCAGAGTTTACCTATGTTGAAGGTGGAATGCCTTTTTGGAAATGGCTTTTGTCACCGATATTGGTGTTAGGTGCTGATGGTGGGGGAATGATGATTGCTATAATCGTCTTTCTTTTAGTAATTGGTGGAATTTTCAACAGTCTCGAAAAGTGTGGACTGATGAAATATATGTTGCAGAAGATTGTTAAACGCTTTGCTAATGCCAGATATAAATTGATGGCGATTCTCAGTTTCTTCTTTATGGCAATGGGAGCTTTGATTGGCTCTTTTGAAGAATGTGTACCAATGGTACCAATAGTGGTTGCACTAGCTATAAATCTTGGTTGGGACGCAGTTACTGGTATGGGTATGAGTCTTTTGGCAGTAGGCTGTGGTTTTGCATCTGGTGTTTGCAATCCGTTTACCGTTGGTGTTGCTCAAAGTCTCGCAAATTTACCGATGTTTTCAGGAATGTGGCTTCGTCTGTTAAGTTTTGCGTTGATTTATGCTTTGCTTCTTGTGTTTTTGACTCGCCATGCAAAGAAAATTGATAAATTTGATGGCTCATCTGCATTGCAACAAGGCTTTGTTGAAGATGTAAAAATGGATTCAGCTCTTAAATGGTTTGCGGGAATCGTAGGTGCGGGAATTCTAATTGTTATGAGTTCAGGCTTTATAACAGCGCTACAAGATTACACAATGATAATTGTTGCAGTGATGTTTTTGGTTGCTGGAATAACTGCTACATTACTTTCGGGGATGAAAGGCAAAGAATTAGGTAGTGGATTCTTAAAAGGCGTTGTTGCAATTTTACCAGCCGTGTTTTTAATAATGATGGCAGGGTCAATCAAATACACCCTTACAGAAGCACATATTCTTGACACAATCTTGCATTTAGCGGTTTCAATGGTTAATGATTTGCCCAAATGGGTTGTAATCTTGTTTATCTATTTGCTCGTATTGGTAATGAATTTCTTTATTAGTTCAGGCTCTGCAAAAGCATTTTTGTTAATGCCACTTATTGTGCCACTTGCTCAGATGTTTGGGATTAGCCCACAACTCTGTGTCGTTGCCTTCGCATTTGGTGACGGTTTCTCAAATGTGTTCTATCCAACTAATGCTGCATTGCTCATTTCATTGGGACTTGTAGATATGAGTTATGGCAAATGGGTCAAATATTCTTGGAAATTTCAAGTTTTAAATTTATTGCTTACTAGTGCATTGTTATTATTTGGTTTAGCCATTGGATATTGTTAAAAACTTTATTTTTAATAAAAAACAGCAGTATTTAATATACTGCTGTTTCTTTTTGTGTTTGATAATCGACACAATGTTATTGATATGCGCATTTTATACAATTTATATTGAACTTTTTGTTGATTTTTGCTATAATAAATTGATAAATCGAGAATGTTTCGAAACTTTTTTCAATATATCTATGTGGAGGTGTGAAAAAATGAAGAAAATATTATCAATATTTTTGTCTTTGATATTATTGACTATGTCTGTTGTTGATAGCTTTTCAGCTTTGACATTAGAGAATGATATTACTTCAAATCTTGACACCTTTGCATCTAATCTTACTGAAATGATTAGAACTTATGATATTGAAAAAGACTATGAAGAAGAAATTGAAGAAGACGATAAGTTTAGTGAAGATAAAACACCTGAGATTGATTTGCCAATTATTTATGATAGTGTAGAAAATGAAATCAATCAGTTTTACAATTCGGGAAGTTTTGAAACTACAGACAGTGATACACAATATATAGAAAACAAAGATTTCTCGACTTGCAGACTTATTGTAAAATCAAAACAGAAGATTGATTATCAAGGTGCTGTTGATTGTATCAGTGGATATAAAGATTTATTTATTCTTCAATATGAATCTGATTTTGATGCACAGAATGCCTATGAATTTTATCAGACATTAGATTATGTTGAATATGTTGAGCCCGATTTGATTTGTTCTGCTCAATTAGATGAAGGTGGAGTTCCAAACATCAATCCAGAGATTGTTGTTGGCGGTAATGTTACTGGTGAAGCTTTGTCATGGATTTCAGAAGAAATTGGTTTTGAAAGCATTAGGGAAGAATTAAAAGAGAGAATTTTACAAGATGTTACTATTGCTGTTCTAGACAGTGGTGTTGACACTGACCATGAATTCTTGGTTGACCGACTTCTTCCTAATGATGTAAATTTAAGTTCAACAGGTGAGCCAGATAGTTGTGAAGATGATTATGGCCATGGTACTCATGTTTCGGGTATCATCGTTGATAATACTCCTGATAGCGTTAAAATCAAGCCTTATAAAGTTCTAAATTATGACGGTAAAGGTACAACAAGCCTCATAGCAATTGCCGTTGATATGGCAGTTGCAGATGGCGCAGACATCATTAACTTAAGCCTTACAGCAGAAGGTGTACACCAGATGCTAGAAGACTCTATAAATGAGGCAACTAAGCAGAATATAAATGTTATTGTTGCTGCAGGCAATAATTCGGCAGACTTATCTAAAAAAACTTATTCTCCTGCTTGTGTTGAATCTGCAGTTACTGTTAGTGCAGTTGATAAAAATCATCAACTTTCTAGATATTCAAATTATAATGGACCAATCGATATTGCAGCTCCTGGCGACAATATCAAGAGTTGCTATCTTAATAATACATATTCTTTGATGAGTGGCACTTCAATGGCTGCGCCACAGGTTGCATCTGGTTTTGCGATTGTTCGTTCAGTTTTTCCTGAAAAAACTGCAGAAGAAGTCGAAGAAATGATTAAAGAATATGCAATAAAAATGGAAGAAAAAACTGGCGAAAATAAATATGGAGAAGGTATTCTTTATTTGAAATACATTCTTCAAGTTCTGCCAAGAACAGCAAGTGTGCAGTTTAGCGTAACATCTGGTAATTTTAATCAAGCATTTAAACTTACTTTAACTTGTCCGGAAGAAGACTCTATTATTCTATATGTAATTAACGGTGAAGATGGTATAGAAATAAATTATCTCACGGGTACAAAATATACTGGACCAATAACTGTTGGAGATTCTGCAAGAATTACAGCTGTTGCTATTTCTAAAGGAAAAATGTTTAGTATGCCTGTAACTTGTGAATATAATCGTCTTATTGAAAAAGAAGACGATAAATATGATATCGATTCATCTGGTATGATAACCAATTATGCTGGAATTGACATGGACATTGTTATTCCAGATAAGGTTCGAGGAAAGATTGTTAAAGGTATTGCTGCAAATGCATTTAAGAATGACCACATTATTCGTTCGGTTCAATTGCCTGATACTGCGACACGAATTGGTACTAATGCGTTTTATGGTTGTTCAAACCTTGAAACCGTAACTGGAAATGGATTGACAACTATTGGTGAAAGTGCTTTTCAAATCAGTACAATTCAAAACGTGCCATTTAATCAGATTACCAATATCGGTAAATATGCTTTTTCAGGTTGTAACAACTTGAAAAATGTTGATTTATCAAATGTAACAACAGTTTCATCAAGCGCCTTTGAGAACGCTCAGGGCTTGGGTGAGATTGAATTAACAAAAGCAACATCAATAGGTAGTTTTGCGTTTAGAAACAGTGATGTAACAAAGGTTAATGCACCAGTTGTAGCACTGCTTACCGAAGGTGCTTTTGCAGAATGTCGTTTTCTTGAAAAACTATCGGCAGAATCAGCCGTTAATGTTACAAAAGGCGTTTTTAAATCATGCACATCATTGGTGACTGTGTACCTACCTGCCGTAGCAACCCTTGGCAATGATGTTTTCTTTTATAGTTCAATAAAATTTTTAAGTTTACCTGAAGCCACAAAACTTGGTAATAATGTTTTTTCAGTTTGTGAAGAGCTTAAAGCAGTATCACTTCCCAAAGTTGAGAAAATTGGAACAAATACATTTAATGAATGTAAGCAACTTGAATTTGTTAATTTACCGATGTTGAAATCGTTGGATTATAGTGTGTTCACAAATTGTGAGCAACTAAAATCTTTATGGTTGCCTCAAGTTAAAACAATTGGTTCAAATGCATTTCAAAATACATTTATTGAGTATTTACAATTTGATAATATTGAGAAAATTGCTAATTTACCAGCAACTCTTAAAGGATTAGTTCTTCCAACTTCAGTAAAAACAATTACTGCCACAACACCACCAACTAGTTTTATAGTTTATGGTTTTGAGGGAAGTTATGCTCAACAATATGCAGAACAGGTTAATAAAGAGTTCAAAACTGTACCTTGTGTTCTTTTTGAAATGCCACAGCAGGTAAGTGTTGAAGATAAATTTATTCATGCCTATGCAATTGGTTATAATTGTACATATCAATGGTACAAAAACGATGTTGTATCTAATGAAGGTGGCACAGCTATTGAAGGTGCGACAAAATTCTTCTATGAACCAAGTCGTGAAGATGGTGCTACTGCTTATTATTGTATAATTACAAGTAATGATGGCACAAACGCAAATGTGGTTGTAACACAAGCAATTGAGAATGCATTTGAATATAGAGAAGCAGATTATACCGAATATAACAAAGTTGTTGAAACGGTTAATAGTCTTGATAGAACCCTTTATACTGATGATTCTCTCATGGTGCTTGACGAAATTATATCACTTGACATTTCGGGGTGTTCATTAGCAGAGCAAAACTTGATTGATGAACAAATTTTTGCCATCCAGAAAGCACTTGAATTGCTTGAGTATGCTTTTACAACAGGTGATGTTAATGAAGATGGCAATATTTCACTTGTTGATGCTCGAATGGTTTTACAGGCTGTTGCAGAAACAATAACACTTAATAAAATACAAAGTCTTGCAGCAGATATGAATGGTGATGGCCAGATAACTCTCGTTGACGCGAGAATGTCACTTCAATCAGTTACAAACGCAACTTAATAAAACTAAAACCTTGAATCGTTAAGATTCAAGGTTTTTTCTTTATTTGGTCAGTGCATCTAAATTCTCTTGTGAATATTCAATTTCACTTGAATACATTCTTGCATATTCACAAATATCAGATATGTCAAGTTTTTTGTATTTGCTAATATGTAACTGACTCAGAGCATAAATAATGTTCACGCTCATTTTAATAAATTCTAAAATACTTTTTTCATTTATTCCTTCAAGAATAAGCGTATAATGACGATAAGTAAAATAAATGAGTAACTGCTCAAAGCAAATATCAAATTCACTTGGAATTTCAATGTTTTTTACATTATCATAATTATTTATTAACTCTAAAATTGTTTCTTTCCAATTATTATCAAGAATTTCTAATGAAAGATACTTTTGCAAGATTTCTGTTGAATAATAGTGATTGTTTAATGACATTCTTTTTTTAATTGATAATTCTCTGTTTTGGAAATATTCAAAGTATTTCTTTCGTTTGTCAAAGAAAGCCTTTTCAAAGTCATTTAATTCTTCGCCAAGTTCATCGTTATCTATTTCTACTATCTTTGTTTTATCTTGCTTTGTTAAAATAAGTCTTGCAGCTTCTTCACAACAAAGTCCAAGGCCAATTTCAGTTCTGTCAGAATAAAAGTTTCTAAAACGTGGGTGGTCACTACAAATCTGACAAAGAGCATCTTCTGAAAGATTAATAATAATGTCACATAAATTATTCTCATTTAAAAACGGACATCTCTCATTTTCAGTAAGCTTGAAACAGTTACAATCATCTTGTTTAGCGATATTTTCTCTTAATCTATTGCTAAAGTCAGAGTTAATATCTTCATAATATTCAAATGTTTCGTCATCAATATCGATTTCCCAACCGATGCAACAACTGTGTTTGCATCGGTTAGCTATGCATTTGAATTTATTGTAATAATCGGGAGCAAAAATTTTCATAAAATCACTCGTCTTTATATTTTTCTGCTTGAAGATTGAACATATAGGCATAAGTACCGTTTAAGTTCATAAGTTCCTGATGGCTACCGCTTTCAATAATTCTGCCATTTTCCATAACATAAATTCTATCAGCATTAACTGTGGTTGAAAGTCTGTGTGAAATGAAAATGACCGTTTTCTTGTCTGCCGCTTCAATCATAGCCTGATTAAGATTATATTCAGCAACTGGGTCAAGGTTTGCTGATGGCTCATCAAGAATAACATAGGGGCAGTCTTTATAGAATGCTCTTGCAATAGCCGTTTTCTGTGCTTCACCACCGGAGAACATAACACCTTCGTCGTCGAATTCTCTTAAAAGTTCTGAATTAATTCCATTTTTAAGCTCTTTGTTAAACCCGCTGTGACGAAGTGCATCCCATACACGTTCTTCATCTGGATTAATATCAAGTGCAACATTTTCACCAAGACTGCAAGAGAAAATTTGGAAATCTTGGAATACTGCCGCAAAACGGTCACGGTGAGAGTCTGCTGTGGCGTTTTTGATGTTTTGACCATCAATAAGTATTTCACCTTCGGTAGCATCATAAAGCCTTAATAACAGGTTGGTAAGGGTTGTTTTGCCAGCGCCGTTATAACCTACAAGTGCGATTTTCTCATAAGGCTTGATTGTAAGGTTAATATCTTCAAGAGTAGGCTTGTCGTTGTTAGGGTAGGTGAATGAAAGATTTTTAATAGTGATTTCTTTTGGTTCAGTTTTCTTAACTTCTTTACCACCATTTTTTATTTTAAAATCTGCATTTAAGAATTCGCGATACTTTTCAATCATTTTACCTTGTTCCGAAAAACGAGCCAATGCCCATACTGTTAAGAACTGGAATGACATAGCAACTGCGTGTGCACCGTTGAATGTTGCAACGAAATCACCTGCAGAAAGGGTTTCTCTAACAAGAACGCAGTATCCCATATAGAGTGGAAGAAGGAACATAAAGCCTAATTCTTGCACTCCAAGAGTTTGCAAACAATTCAATGTTGAAATCTTGTTCCAGTATTTTCGTTGATTATTGATAACGTCATCTGCCGCATCGTTATATCTGTCAATAAGAAGTGGCGCAATGTTGTTCATACGAACTTCCTTTGCATAATCCTGCAAATAGAAAACACGTTGAAAATAGTCAGCACGTCTATGATATTTAGCATTTTCAATTCGTCTTTCCATCATAAGTGTACCGACTTTTTTGCTTATAGGGAGAAAAACGCAAATAACAACAAGAATAATTGCAAGACACCAAGGGTCAATAGTGAAGAGCACCGATGCAACCGTCACAAGTGAAATAATGTGACCAATATACATTCTCACAAGTCCTAAAAGATTTTGAATATTACCCGATGAAGACTCAATGGTGAGAATGAAATTGTTATAGAATTCAGGGTTGTCATAGGATTCAAGGTCAAGACTTCTTGCTTTGTCATAAAGTTTCTGGTTAAGACCATAATAAAGTCTTTCTCGTTCCATATTCCAATAGAATTCTCTGAACAACCATGAAATTACTGTTGAGCCCACAAGCACTAAAGCGATAATGCCAACCGCATAGAAAATTCTTTCTAGGTTTGTGCCTTCTGTAACAACGTCAATAATATATTTGACACCAATAACGCGAATAAGGTTGTTAGGTAATATCATCAAAAGTCCCCACATAAGTTCGCCGAGAACAAGCAGGGGAGATACGCTAAACATAAGCTTCACAAAGAAGAATATGTTAGAAGGCATTGAGTGATTTATTTTTTCTTTTTTCTTAAACATTTTCACTCACCTCACTTTCTCCTTTATAACTTGAAGCTTGTAAGGTGAACATTTTGCTGTATTCACCATGCTGTGCCATAAGCTCTTGGTGTGAACCTGATTCAAGAATAGTGCCGTTACCAAGAACAAAAATTCTGTCAGAAAGAACAGCACTTGAAAGTCTGTGTGAGATGTAAATAACTGTTTTATTTTTTGTAACTTCAATCAGATTTTCATACATTTTATATTCAGCAATAGGGTCAAGTGCAGAGCTTGGCTCATCAAGGATTGCAATTTCAAAATCGCGTGCGAAAAGCCTTGCAGCAGAAACCTTTTGATTTTCGCCACCTGAAAGACCTGCACCGTCAATTTCAAATTCGCGGGTAAGCACTGTGTCAGCACCCCTTGGCAAACTTGAAATCTTTTCCCATACACCACTTTGACGAAGTGCTTTTTCGGCAATTTTCTTTTCTTCGTCATTACATTCGTGACACATAATGTTTTCGTTGACAGAAACTGCAAAGTTTTTATAGTCCTGAAAAACAGTTGCAAATGCATTACGAAGTGACTGTACATTATATTCTTTTACATTTATACCGTTATAAAGAATTTCACCTTCGTCAGTGTCATAAAAACGAAGAAGTAGTTTAACAAGTGTCGATTTACCTGCACCGTTTACACCGACAATGGCAATTGTTTCACCTTTATTGATTTTGAATGAAACATCTTTAAGGATAGTTTTGCTTGTATCAGGATATTTGAAAGTGACATTTCTAAATTCAATACTCTCAAATTCTCCTGCATCTTTTCCACCATCAGTAATCTTTGGCTCATAGTCAAAGAAATCTCGTAAATTTTGAAAGAAAAGTGCCATCTGACTCATTTCATCAAAACCTTCAGCAATACTCATAGTTGAGTCGCGTACAGAGTTGATTGATGAAAGAACAACTGAAAATGAAGAAATTGAAAGTGATTTTGTAAAGATAAACTGATATCCTGCAAAGGCATAAGTGCCAATAATCGGTATAAAATCACTGAAAAGGGAACTTACCATACTGTAAAAGAACAATTTAGGTCCATATTTTTTTAAGATGACAATATTAGCATCAATTGCAGCTTTAAATCGACCGATAAGCACAGCAAAAATATTTGATGTTCTCATGTCCTTTGAGTATTCTTTTAAGAACATTGTACGCTGTATATATGCCTTTATTCTGTTATTTGTTGTCATTTCAAGGTCGCGCTTATACACGGCTTTGCTTTTGAAAATTTCAATTACAAATACAAGCGTAACTGGTAACAAAAACAACAGATACATCGGATTGATTATTGTAACAGTAGTTACAACGCAGATAAGTGCGATTACACCACCTACTATTGCTGCAACGTCCCAGCAAATTAGGTCATAATAACTTGATGATAGAACAAGCGTTGCTCTTTGATATTTGTCATAAAATTCTGGATTTTCATAACAACTTACATCAAGTTGTGTTGCTTTTTCAAAAATCTTGTTGTTGACTTTCTTTAGCACAACTTTCGTTGCAACAAGTCTTTGCCGTGTGGCGTAATTTGAAATAACATTTATAGCAACACAAACGCTTAAAAAAAGTAAAAGATAAATAAAGTATGTTTTGAAATCAGCATCATCGTCAATAATGCTTAACAATATTTTCAAGAACAAAATATTCTGAAGATACATTGTCAGAACCTTGTTGGATATTTCCGTAACAAGATAGCCAATTAGAAGTCTTTTGTCAGCTTCCCAAACGAGTTTAAGGGCAAACATAACATTTTTAAAAATGGGAACTTTGACAGGTTCGTGAAGTTTAATCCACCTCATATTTTTCTCCTTTCTATATTTTCTAAACTAAAATAAAAAACCGTAGGTTGTTTTCTACCCACGGTGACAAAATACAATATCCTAAATGATAAAATCAATCGCAAGAACAGGAGTTGTATTGAAGATAAGGGCAGAAAGAGTTGAGCATATTAAATTTTCTGTTATTATACCAACGGTTTGTCATTTGATTTCTGCTCCTTTCTTATAATAAATTATTGTGAGTAACTTTTTAAAGGATAACATAACAGTAAAATCTTGTCAATAAATCAAGGCTTTTTTCAACAAAAAATATCAATTTGTTAAAAAAATATAGAGTTGAATATAAATCTTGTTTATGCTAAAATATCCCATATTAGCGGGGTGTTAATATGACTTTTATTCTAGTTGTTATTTATATTGTTTTCATATCTTTAGGGCTACCTGATTCACTATTTGGTGCTGCGTGGCCGGTTGTCCACAAGGATTTTGCAATTGCTGAAAGTTTTGCATCTTTGTACGGCATAATTACAGGTGTTTGTGTAGGTGGCGTAAGCTTTGTTGCAGGTAAAGTTATACGAAAATTTGGTACACCGTTGGTTACTCTTGTTTCCACCTTACTTACTGTATTAGGACTTTTTATTATGAGTATTTCACCGAATATTGTTGTGATGATGCTTGGTGCAGTAGTTTTAGGCTATGGAGCCGGTGTAATTGACACAGCACTCAATAATTTTGTATCACTTCATTATAAAGCAAAGCATATGAATTGGCTTCATGCCTTCTGGGGCGTTGGTGTTACTGTAAGTCCGATTATAATGTCCTTTTTCTTATCAGGTGAAACTGGCTCTTGGCGTAATGGATATCGTGTAATAGCGTTATTGCAACTGTCAGTAGCCGTAGTTATTGCTTTTTCTCTTAAAAGATGGCGCAAAATCAAAGAAAATGTTGAAACTAATGAATCTTCAGTTGAAAGCAAAAAAAGCTTAATTGAAATACTGAAAATTAAAGGTGTACTTACAAGTCTGCTTTCACAGGGATTATATTGCAGTATGGAATTCCTTATTGGCACTTGGGGAGCATCATTTTTAGTACATATTTATGCCTTACAACCCGACGAGGCGGCAAAATGGATTTCATTGTATTTTTGTGGAATAACAGTAGGTAGAATTATATCAGGCTTTATTTCAATGAAAGCATCTGATAACGCAATGATTCGCTTAGGTATCGTGACTTCATTTGTGGGAATTATTATTTTAGCCCTCTCACTTGGCAAAATTTCACTGTTCGGGTTGTTGCTTATCGGTATAGGTTTTGGACCAATTTTTCCAAGTATATTGCATAGTGTGCCTGACCGTTTTGGTGAAGAGTATTCTGCTGATATTACAGGGTTCCATATGGGTGGTGCATATGGTATAGGATTCGGAATTCAGTTGATTTTCGGGTTTATAGCAACAGCAACAACATTTAATATCACAACTTTTGTTTTGTTGGCACTTTGTATTGGACTTTTCCTTGCAAACGAAATAACAATAAAAAAACTTAAAAATAAATAAAATTTTCAACAGTACACATACTATACTGAAAGGATTTGATAGTATGTGTACTGCTGTTTCTTACAGAACAAAGGACCATTATTTTGGTCGAACTCTTGACCTTGAATATTCGTTTGATGAGAGAATAGTTATAACACCGAGAAACTTCCAATTTAAATTTAAGCATATTAAAGATATAAAGAATCATTATGCTATCATTGGTATGGCAACGGTTGTTGACAATTATCCATTATATTATGATGCAGTCAATGAAAAAGGACTCTGCATTGCAGGTCTTCGTTTTCCTGATTATTGTATTTATCACGAGTTTTGCGATGAAAAAGACAATTTGGCATCTTTTGAACTGATTCCCTATATTCTTTCTAACTGCAAAAATGTGAACGAGGCAAAGGAATTGCTTGAAAAAATCAATATTACAAAAGATGATTTCAATGGTGATTTTATATCAACACCACTTCATTGGATGATTTCTGACAAAGACCAATCAATAACAGTTGAGAGCATTGATGAGGGATTAAAAGTTTATTATAACCCCGTTGATATTCTCACAAATAGTCCACCTTTTCCAATTCAAATTTTTAATTTGAATAATTATATGAGCATGTCAGTAAATGAACCTGAAACAACATTCTGTGATAATCTTAATTTGTGTAATTATAGCAGGGGAATGGGTGCTCTTGGTTTACCGGGTGATATGTCATCGCAGTCAAGATTTGTCCGTGGTGCATTCATAAGACTTAATTCTATTGCAGAGAAAGGTGAAAATGAGAGTGTGAGTCAGTTTTTTCATATTCTTGATTCTGTATCACAACCACGTGGTGTTGTAAAAGTTGAAGACAAATATGTTAAAACTGTTTATTCGTCTTGTTGTAATACAAATAAGGGGATTTATTATTACACAACCTATGAAAACAGAAGAATTTCAGCGGTTGATTTAAATAAAGAAAATCTTGACAAAACATGCCTTGTTGTGTATAATCTTGAAACAGAGCAAAGCATATTTAATCAAAATTAAATATATATCTGCCACCGGGTAGTGAGAATCTTAGCATTCGTGTGATATGTCGTTAGGTCTTTGAAGATATATCAAACGGGTGTTATTTTTTTGGAGTAAATATGAAAAAGTTTTTAAATTATTTTACAAAAACTGAAAAGATTTTATGGTGTAGTTCAGTGCTTTTAATAGTCATATCTTTTTTAATTTTTGACCGTGAAAACTATTTAACACTTTTTGCTTCAATGGTTGGTGTAACATCATTAATTTTTTGTGCAAAAGGTAATCCAATCGGTCAGGTTTTAATGGTGATATTCAGTATTGTCTATGGCATAATTTCATATTCTTTCGCCTATTATGGCGAAATGATTACGTATCTTGGAATGTCAGGTCCAATGGCTCTGTTTGCGTTGATTGCTTGGCTTAAAAACCCATATAAAGGCAAAAAGTCACAAGTAAAAGTTAATAAAATAAGTAAAAATGAAACTACTTTTATGCTTATTCTATCGGTGCTTGTGACTATACTTTTCTACTTTATTCTTAAAAACTTTGGTACTGCAAATTTAATTCCAAGTACTATATCAATTACCACAAGTTTTATTGCTGTTTACCTTACATTTAGAAGAAGTCCCTATTTTGCATTTGTCTATGCAATTAATGATTTGGTATTAATTGTTTTGTGGACCCTTGCAACTTTAACAGACATAAATTATATGTCGGTTTTAATATGTTTTATAGTATTTTTTATTAACGATATTTATGGCTTTATCAGTTGGTTAAGAATGGAAAAAAACCAAAAAAGTAATATGTAAAAAATAGTCTGTACAGTTATGACTGTACAGACTATTTTTGTTTAGCGCATTGCATTACCAATGCCGTTTGCCATATCACCAACTGCGTTGCCAGCACCTCTGCCAGCATCACCAACAGCTTCACCAACATCACTTACAGCTTCACTGATACCGTTGCCAATATCACTTGCTGCCTCGCCAACTTTATTTGTTGTGCTTGTTGTACTGTTGTTCGTTGTACTTGTTGAATTGTTCTGTGTTACTTTACCGTCATCCATCTTGCCACAACCTACAAGGAATAAGCAGAGAATAGCAGTAATAGCAATCATAATAGCTGAAATCTTTTTCATCATTTTACCTCCTTAAATCGTGGTATTAATATTGTTTGCAAAAAGTTTACCATTATTCTATTTTGTCAAAACACCATTATCACTGTAAAGCAAAATCAGAATATTATCTTCTTGGCCAGTAACACTATCAATATAGACGAGAAGTTCTCGGTCGTTTTGAGTTTTGCAATGAAATTCATAGCAATATTGCTCTGTTTTCCATTCTGTTGGGATAATACATACACGAGAGTCAATTATTGTGAGTTCATCATTGACTTTTTCTCTTGCGGTAACTAAACTGATTTTGTTTTCAGGGATTTTTCTCTCTGTGTGGTTTGAAACGTATCCCGTTGCATCAAAAGACAAAATTTTTCCATTTTCAAGGCTGACGCTTACTTTAATTAAATCAGGATACAGAATTACATCATTTTGCTCAGCAGAAAAATTTATTGTGCAAACTCCATCATCAATAAAATAATAACTTTCTTTAAGGTTTGTATAACCGATTTTCTTTAGGTAGCTTAAAGCGTTTTTTAAGGCATCTTCATATTTATAACTGATTTCACCAACATATTCAGAACTGAGCATAAAAAGTGGTTTTCCGCCTTGTTTTGTAATACCTACCGTACAATTCTCGCTTTGGTAAACATAGCAGGGGATATTGCCGTTTTCATCACTTGAATATTGAAGGTCAGCGTCACTACAAACGTTTTTTGCAATTTCAAGACCTTTGTCTTTTGTAATTTCATCAAGACCCTTTATAAATTTTGCTTCACCTTGTTCAATGTGGTCTGAAAATGGTCCGTCATAAATAAGTGATGGCAAATCAGAAATTGATTGCTCAACATCATCAAAACTACCACTTATGGTTGAAATGTTGTCGTCGCGTTTCAATAAAGTCGAGTTTGTGCTCTCAAATGAAAAGTTGCCATTTTCGAGGTCATAACACATTTTTTGAACTTGTTCATTTAACGAATTACAATAATCATAAAGTTGTCTTAATTGAATTCGTTCGTTTGAAGTCAATTCTTCACCACTTGCAGTTTTTCTTTGTAACGACATTACAAATTCACCGATTTGTGATAAAAATTTATAAGTGTTATCAAGTGAAGAATCACCGGTAGGCAACATAGATAAACTGTTTTTTGCACTAGATGCTTCACGCCACATTTCTGTTGAAAGCTTTGAAAGCATAGCAGGGGTGTTTGCATATATTGTTTTTTCAAGATTTGTTGAAATATTATTGAGATATTCGTCTAGGGAAATAAGTGCCATTTGCCTTGTAATCAATGTTTCTCGTTCATACTTGTTTGCTTTCACTGTTTGGACAATGCTAAATATTCCAAGCACTAAAATCACAGCAGATAAATATAACACAATTCTAGCTTTTGCACGCTTTGATAAGCCTTTTTTATCCATAATTTGCACTCCTTTTAATTTTTAGTGTTAATGTTTACAAAAAATTCAAAAATATACCCCAAAAAACTTGATTTTTTATTTGCCAAACAACTGTTTTTGTAGTATAATGTATTTTGATTAATTATGCAGAATGGGAGAGAAGTATCATGAGTGTTTATCTTGATAATAGTGCAACAACTAAACCTTGTGAATCAGCCGTAAAAAAGGCAATTGAAATGTGCACAGAAAACTTCGGAAATCCATCTTCTCTTCATATGTGTGGATATAATGCAAAGAAAGAATTAGATGACTCAAGACGAGCTTTAGCATCAGTTTTATCTTGTTCAGAAAATGAGATTTTTTTTACATCAAGCGGAACAATCGCAAATAACACAGCAATAATCGGTACTGCGAGAACAAAAAAGCGTGAAGGTAAAAAAATTATTACAACTGGTCTTGAACATCCAAGTGTTATAAAGCATTTTGAAATGCTGGGTGAACAAGGTTTTGAAACAGTTTTCTTAAAACCTGATAGCAAGGGCAAAATTAGTCTTGAAGAACTTTCAAATGCAGTTGATGAAAACACAATTCTTGTCAGCATTATGGCTGTCAATAATGAAGTTGGTTCAATTCAGGATATCGCAAAAGTCAAAAACATAATTAAATCAAAAGATTCAAAAGCATATTTTCATTGTGATGCAGTTCAGGCATTCGGCAAAATTCCTTTAAAACCTAAAAAATTGGGTATAGACCTTATGAGTATGAGTTCTCATAAAATTCACGGCTTAAAAGGTGCGGGCGCATTATTTGTAAATAGTTCTTCAAGGCTCTTACCAAGTATTGTCGGCGGTGGTCAGGAGAATGGATTGATTTCAGGAACAGAACCAATGCCGGCTATATGTGCTTTTGCCGCAGCAGTTAAAGATATTGGTAGCATTGAAAAAAATCTCGATTATGTTGCATCTGTCAAAAACTATTTTATTAATAAAATCAATAATGTTAACGGAATATACATAAATTCAACTGATGACAGTTTGCCTTATATAATCAATATTTCAGTTGAAGGCGTGCCATCACAGGTGATGCTCAATTCTCTCTCTTCAATGGGGATTTATGTTTCAGCAGGGTCCGCTTGTGCAAAGGGACATAGAAGTGAAGTATTGACTGCTATGGGTGTCGCACCGAAACTTATTGATAGTGCAATAAGAATTAGCTTGGCAAAAACTACCACAGAAAATGATATGGAAATACTGTATAATGGAATAGTGGATACAATTAAACGTGTCAGGAGATAAAAATGAAAGAAATTATACTCATTAAAAATGGTGAATTAGCGCTTAAAGGTTTAAATCGTTCAACCTTTGAAGATATTCTCATTAAGAATATTAGAAAAAGAATTAAGCCGTTAGGTGATTTCGAATACAGAAAAGAACAATCAACAGTTTCAGTTATTCCGATGGATGATTATGTTGATATGGACGAAGTAAGTGACAGAATCAGTCGTGTTTTTGGTATCGCAGCTTTTTCAAGAGCATTGCAAGTTGAAAAAGATATTGATGTGATTTTAGAACAAGCACCAATCTATCTTGCAGAGCAATTAAGAAATGCTAAGACTTTTAAAGTTGAAGGCAAACGCGCAGATAAAAAATTCCCACTTAAATCACCTGAACTTTCGGCTCAGGTTGGTGGGGCAATTTTAAGCAAGTTCCCACATTTAAAAGTTGATGTTAAAAATCCTGAAATCCTTGTTACAATAGAAATTCGTGAGAAATTTGCATTCATTCGTGGCAATCAGACTAAAGGAGCAGGCGGAATGCCAACAGGCACAGCGGGTAAATCAGCTATCCTTATTTCAGGTGGAATTGATAGCCCGGTTGCAGCATATATGATGGCAAAGCGTGGTCTTGTGCTCAATGCAATTCATTTTGCTTCTCCTCCATATACTTCTCCACAAGCAGAAGAAAAAGTTCACAATCTTCTTCGCAAGGTTTCAAGATATAGTGGTAACATAACACTTTTTACTGTTGGATTTACAGAAATTCAAGAAGCAATTCGTGATAATTGTCCTGAAGAATTGTTCACTCTTGTTATGAGAAGATTTATGATGAGAATTTCTCAAAAAATAGCAGACAGAGAAGAGTGCAAAGCGCTTATTACGGGTGAAAGTTTAGGCCAGGTTGCAAGTCAGACTCTCAACGCACTTGCTTGTACTGATGCTGTGGTGTCAATTCCAGTTTTCAGACCGGTCATCGGACTTGATAAAGAAGAAATCATTAAAATATCAAGACAGATTGATACTTTTGATATTTCAATTGAGCCTTATGAAGACTGTTGTACAGTGTTTACACCAAAACATCCTAAGACAAAACCACAGATTTCTATTTTAGAGCAAGCTGAACTTAACCTTGATGTTGACACTCTCATTGAAAGAGCACTCGAAAACACAAAAATTCAAAATATTTGTTTTTAGGGTGACAGAAATGAGACTAGAAGAAAAAGTAGTTAAAACCCTTAATAAAAAAGGACTTGTACTTGCTACTGCCGAGTCTTGTACTGGTGGATTAATCGCAAAACGCATTACCGACGTGAGTGGCTCGTCAGGAATGTTTAATTGTAGTATTGTGAGTTACAGTAACGATATAAAAGAAAAAGTCTTGGGTGTAAAACACAAAACTCTTGAAACTTTTGGCGCTGTCAGCGAACAAACAGTTCGTGAAATGGTCAAGGGTGTTCTGAAAATATCAGAAGCCGATATTGCAGTTGCCGTTTCAGGAATTGCAGGACCAAATAGTGATAACACACAAAAACCTGTTGGATTGATATATCTTGCAGTATCCAATAAAAAAGATATTCAAGTTGTAAAACTTAATAATGATTTTACAGATGATATAAGAAATCAAAACAGAATAAGTGCTTCTGATAAGGCACTTGAAATGATACTTCAAATGGTAGGTGAATAGATTGACAGAAAAAATGGGCAAAGGCAAAAAAATCATTCTTGTTGTTTGCATAATTGTCTTCATTTGTTGCTCTGCTTTGTTGTTAAAAACAGTTGTAAATGAATATAACAATAAAAAAATGTATGAAGAACTTTCTAACCTCGTTTCAACAAATGAAAATACAGAAGAAACAACTGCGCCCGATTATTCTGCACTCTATGCTAAAAATTCTGATTTTATCGGTTGGATAAAAGTTCCAAATACATCTATTAATTATCCGGTTTTACAATGTGATGATAACGATTATTATTTAGATTATAATTTTGAAAAGAAACGAGATGGTCGTGGAGCAATTTTTATGGATTACAGAAATAATCCTGTAAATCTTGATTCAAACACCATAATTTATGGTCACAATTGTTATAACACAACAATGTTTTCTGAACTTACCAAATATCAAAAAATTGATTTTTATAAAACAAGTCCCGTATTTGAATTCAATACAGTTGAAAGAACATATAAATGGAAAATTTATGGTGTTTTTATCACAACAGCAAGACCTGAAGAAGATAATAATTATGTTTTTAACTATATCTATCCTTACATGGATGGCGAAAACTTTGAAGGTTTTATAGAAGAAGTCAACAAGCGCCGTTTATATGTTACCGATGTTGATATTAATGATGACGACAAAATGCTTATTCTCTCAACTTGTGTCAGAAATCTCGATACATATGAAAAAGGGATAAAGACATATAAAGCAGATGCAAGACTTGTTGTTGTTGCTCGTGCTGTTAGAGATAACGAAAGTGAAACCGTCAATGTTGATAAGGTTTATAGTAATAAAAATATTAAATATCCACAAATTTATTATGATAATAAGAATATAGAAAATCCATATAAAAATGATAAAGAATGGTATCCAAAGGAGGTTGTAAAATAATGAGTAATATCGAAAATAATGAAAATGAAATTCTCTCCTTTGAAGAATTGCGCAAAAAACTTGGTATGGATGAAACACCTGTAAAGAAAACGGTGAAAACGGATGACTTGTCATCACTTCAAAAAGAATTTGAAATAAAACCTGTAGAGAAAAAGCAAGAAATACCAGTAGTAAATGATATTGCGGCTGATATTGAAAAACAAATTGAAGCACAAATCAACGAAGAGAAGAATGATGGTCCTAAAACACTGGTTGAAAACGGAAAAACTTTTGTTGATGTTACTGAACAATATGTAAAAGAGCCTGTTGTTCTGGATACAACTGAAACAGTTATAGAGAAAACTGTTGTAAAGAAAAAACGACGTACATTCAATCAAATTTTTTCTGACTTTTTCAGTGGTATGATACCTTTGAAAAAAGATAGCACAAAAGAAAAAATAAGAAAAATTGTAATGGACTTATCAATAATCACAATCGTCGGTTGTGCTATCGCTTTCGGTGAACTTTATAGTCAAAATCGTGAGCAATTACAAATGGAAGAAGAAATCAAAGGTCAGATAGTTGATACCGATAATTTTGACGATAATCAATATGTTGAAGCTTGGCAAGAACTTTTCGCTCAATATCCGCAGATTAAATTTCCCGAGAATATGAACCTTAAATATTCATATCTTTATGCACTTAATCAGGATTTGGTTGGATGGTTGAATATTCCTGGTACAAACCTTGATGTTCAGGTTGTTCAAGGACCAGATAATAACCATTATCTTCGTCGTGATTTCTATGGCAAATCAAATCGTTATGGCTGTCCTTACATGGATTCAAAAAATGACTCAAAATATCTTGACGATAACACAATTATTTATGGTCACCATATGTCTGACGGGTTGATTTTCTCAAACCTTGATAAGTATAAAACATTAGAAGGTTATAAGGAATCACCGATAATTGAGTTCAACACTTTGTATGAAACTTATTATTTCAAGGTTTTTGCAGCGTTTTATATCAATGCAACTCCAGCTGACGATAATAACTATTTCTTTAACTTTATGATTACTGATTTTTCAACTGACGAAAGATTTTCAAAGTTCACAGACGAGTTGAAGAAAAGAAGTGTTATAGATACAGGAATAAGTGTTCAGCCTGATGATAAATTGCTTACATTAGTTACTTGTACTTATGAGTTCAACGATGCCAGATTTGTTGTTGTTGGAAGAATGGTTCGTGAAAACGAAAAAACGGAAGTAGATACAAGTCAAGCAACACTTAACACAAATCCGAAATTCCCACAGGCTTGGTACGATGTGAAAGGGCTTACAAATCCTTTTAAAGACGAAAAAAAGTGGGACGAATAATTTGGTTATTAATTAGATTTATATATGGGTAAAAGAGAGGTAAATTAATATGAGAGTCAGATTATTAGCACTGAACTTTGACAAGAATATGCCTTTTGCAAGATTTCAAGCAAGAGTTGTCAGCAGTATCAGTATGTATTCTGAAGAAAATGCAACTTTTGAAATTTTTGAAAGTATGCAAGAGCTTTTCGGTGCATTACAAGACGCGTTGGAAAATGATGAACTTATTATAACTGCTGTTGATACAAAGCATTATAATAAACTTAAATCTGCTTTAATGCAGGCACTTGAAACAGAAGTTCAGCATAATCCAACTATTCTTAATATGCTTGAAAGCGATGAAGAAATGGACGACAAAACTCGTAAAGAGTTTTCATCGTTCCCTGAACCTGCGACTGTGTTCTTGTCAAAAGACGGTCTTTATTCGGGTTTTGGAATTGAAAATGGTGAACAGTATCTTATGCTTGTTCCAATTGATAACGAGAGAATTAATCTTATTCTTAGAAATGGTGTCGTTCCGTTTTTATCAAAGAATATTGAAACTGTTGAGGGCGAAGAGTTTTTAAGTGAAAATAAATTCTACGATAACGAAAAAGTAGAAATTGCAGTCAGAAGACTAATTGACTCTCAGTCGATTGTTGCTGTTAACGGAACACAGAATGCAGAAGTACTTAAAAGCTGTGGCGATAGCGTAGAAGACTTTGACAGTGTGTTTGTTTTCACCCCTCATGTTGAAGATAAAGGTGAAGTTAATGCAACCGAATATGCTGCACAACTTGCAAAAGTGAGTTTGGACCTCTCAGCAGCAAATATCGGTGCATCAATCAGTGAAATTTATAACGCGGGTAATGCTAAATTTATCTGTATTGCAGTTGCAAACGATGAGTCTGCAATAGTTCGAAAGCTTTATATGGCGGAGGATGAAACAGAAGAAGCGTTTGTTGAAAGTGCAGCAATTGAACTTATTGAGCTTATTGGTGAAAAAGCAAGTGGCGTAAGAAGTGTAGGTATCGAAATTTCTGATGGTCCTGAACTTATTCCAGATGAAGAGAAAAAGCCAACAAATAAGAAATCAATGATAATTCTCGCTGCGGTTCTCGGAGCTATTGTTCTTCTTTGTGCAGTTCTTGGTATTGTTTATAAAGTTCAGGGTGAAAACGGTGCATTGGCAAATGCTCTTAACTCTATCTTTGGTAACGAAACAACAACTACCACTACAACAACTACAACAACAGAAACAACAACTGAACCTGTTGAAGATACTCAAGCAACAGCAATGAAGTTGTCTGACTTTATGATGGCTGACCTTATTGCTCTTGAAAAGAAAAAGAGCGAGCCCGAATCATCAACAACAGAGACAACAACTGGTGCAACTGAAGAATCTTCAACAGACCCACAGATTGTCGAAGACCCGGGTGCACCCGCTACGATGAAGATTAACGGAATTGAAATTGAAGCAAAGGAAGCTCTTGCAAGACTTGTTATGACTGAAATGGGCGAGGGTTATAATGTTGAAGCAATCAAAGCACAGACAGTTGTAATTTATACATATCTTAAATATCGTGATACTAATTTTGAGATTGATGGTGTTTTAATTAGTGAGACATACAACGATGAAGTTAAAACTGCAGTTGATGCTGTTTTTGGTCAGTATTTGAGTGTTAAAGATGAAGTTGCTCTCACACCATATTTTGCAGTTGCTGCTGGCAAAACAGCAAACTCTGCTGATATCTTCTCAAAAGAATATGATTATCTCAAACCTGTTACAGTTAACGGAAACCCTGATTCTAAAGCAGAAACATATAAAGTTGAAAGAAAATTCTCTCTTGGGGAAATGAAGGGACTTCTTCTTCAATATAACAATAAGCTTGTTCTTGATGAAGACCCTGCTTTGTGGTTAAGAGTTGTTACTCATGACGCTGCTGTTTCTTCAAGCATCGGTTATGTAACAAAGATTTCTGTTGGTGGAACAGAAATTTCAGGTCTTGAATTCAAAAATAACATTATGGGTTCATCAGTTCTCGTTTCACATTGCTTTACTGTGTTCTACAACGAAACTGACAGTACATTCACAATTACTTCTTATGGTAATGGTATCGGTGTCGGTATGAGCCAGACAGGTGCAAATCACCTTGCAAATACCGGTATGAAATATGAAAAAATTCTTTCAACATATTACAAAGGCACAACACTTACAAAGGAGAAAAATATATGAGCAAGATTTTAGTTACAGGTGGCGCAGGTTTTATCGGTTCACACACTTGTGTTGAACTTCTTAATGCAGGTTATGAAATTGTAGTTGTTGATAACCTTTATAATTCAAGTGAAAAATCACTTGAGAGAGTTAGAGAATTAACAGGAAAAGATTTTGCATTCTATCCTTTTGATATCCGTGATAAAGAGAATATGCAAAAGATTTTTGATGACCATAAGATTGATGCTTGCATCCACTTTGCTGGTCTTAAAGCAGTTGGTGAAAGCTGTCAAAAACCACTTGAATATTATGATAATAATATTGGTGGAACATTGGCTCTTTGTGAAGTTATGAAAAATAATGGTTGCAAAAAAATCGTTTTTAGTTCATCAGCAACTGTTTATGGAACTGATAATATCTCACCACTCAAAGAATCAATGAAAACAGGTGGCACAACAAATCCTTATGGTACAACAAAATATATGATTGAAATTATTCTTGATGACTTCCATAAGGGTGATAATGAATGGGCAGTAACTCTTCTTCGTTACTTTAATCCAATCGGTGCTCACAAGAGTGGCAGAATTGGTGAAAACCCAAATGGAATTCCAAATAACCTTATGCCATATATCACACAGGTTGCTGTTGGTAAATTGCCGCAACTCAATGTGTTTGGTGACGATTATAATACCCATGATGGCACAGGTGTACGTGACTATATCCACGTTGTTGACTTGGCACTCGGTCACGTTAAAGCAGTTGAGAAAATTCTTAAAGACGAGCCAAAAGTAAATGTTTATAATTTAGGCACAGGTAACGGTTATAGTGTTCTTGATATAGTAAAAGCATTTGAACAGGCTTCAGGACAGAAAATTAATTATAAGATTGCACCTCGTCGTCCTGGTGACCTTGATACTTGTTATTCTGACGCGTCAAAAGCATTTAATGAACTCGGCTGGAAAGCTGAAAGAGACCTTCTTGAAATGTGTGAAGACTCATGGCGTTGGCAGAGCAATAATCCAAATGGATTTGACGACTAATCATCATAAACAGGGGATTTTTAAATGAGGGTATTCGATTTTGATAATACTATCTATGATGGTGAAAGTGGTATGGATATCTTTCTTTATTATTTAAAGAGAGACCCAAAAGGCGTTGCAAAATTTGTTCCTAAATTTATGGAAGGGTTTTTAAAATATAAGCGCCATATAATCACTATTGATGAAGTTAAAACTGAATATGCATCTTATATCAAAGAGTATTTTGAACGAATTGAAGATATAGAGTCCGATTTTGAAAACTTTTGGGATATAAATGAAAAGAATATCAAATCATTTTATCGCAAGATTCAAAAAGAAGATGATATAATCGTTTCTGCTTGTCCTTATTGCCTTTTAAGCGTAATGACAAATCGTCTTGGTGTTAAAAATGTGATTTCAACTGAACTTGATGCAAAAACAGGTGAGATTGGTGAAATCTGTTATCATGATAACAAGGTGAAAATGTTCAAAAAAGTATATGGTGATGCAGAAATTGATGAGTTTTATACTGACTCAATGAGTGATAAACCATTAATGGATATTTCGAAAACAGTCTTTTTGGTTGATGGAGATAAAATTCTTAAAATCAAAAAAGATGGGGTTTATCTTGACGATAAATTTGAATAATATTACAAAATGAATATTGAGTTGGTTGGGCAGTTGCGTAAGTTTTTACTTATGAGGAAAGTCCGAGCATCATACAGCAGGGTAACGGCTAACGGCCGCCGAGGGTGACCTTAGGGAAAGTGCATAGAAAATTACCGCCGTTTTTAACGGTAAGGGTGGAAAGGCGAGGTAAGAGCTCACCAGCGTTACAGAGATGTAACGGCTGAGCAAACCCTACCCGATGCAACGTCGAATGAAGTTGTCAGCTGGGCAGATACTTCGAAAGACGGCTTGAGGCTCATAGCAATATGTGTCCCAGATAGATAATTGCCTTAAACGACAGAACTCGGCTTACAGACCAACTCGTTATTTTAAGGACTTGTTTTCAAGTCCTTATTTTTTAACCTAAAAACTAAATTGCCATATAATATGTTGAGGTGGTTTTTTTATGTTTGAAGCGTTATTATGGTCCTTTTTTCTGTGCTCAACTCTTATGGGAATAGTTGCTTTTTGCTATATAATTATGTTAAAATTGTTAATACCAAAAAGTCGAAAAGATTTTTTCGTTTTTATGCCTTGTGATATTACGAGTTTGGATGTCAGAAAGAAAGCCTATGCTTTGAGATTGAAACTCAACTTAATGGGCGAAGACTTTCACGGCAAAATTGTTGTGTTAGATAGTGGAATGTGTGAAAACGAAAGAGATAATCTTTTAGAGATTTGTAAAGAAAGTAACGGAATATATTTGGTTAATAAAGAATATTTGAAGGATTTTTTAGATGGAAGAATTTGAAACAAAAATCAAATTAACAGGTACAGTAACAGACATAACCTTTTATAACGACGCTAATGGATACACAGTTTTCTATGTTGACATTGGCGATGAAGAGTTAACTGTTGTTGGCAATACAATAGATATTAAAATTGGTGACAGAGTTGAACTCATTGGCGAATATACATATCATTCAATTTATGGTCGTCAGTTCAAAGCAGAGTCTTGTAATGCCACATTGCCAGAAACAGTTGATGATTTATATCATTATCTTGCAAGTGGCGTGGTAAAAGGTGTGCGCGAGTCAACTGCGCTTAAAATTATCAACAAGTTTGGTGAAAAAACCTTTGATATTCTTCAATATGAGCCTGAAAGACTTGCTGAAATAAAGGGCATTTCTCTTGAAAAAGCAAAAAAAATAGGTAAAGAATATAATCGTCAATGCTCAACAAGGGCTTTGATTATAAATCTCTCAAAATATGGTCTTAAAACTAATGAGTGCCTTTTTGCTTTTGATAAATTGGGAAACGGTGCTGTGCAGTTGATTGAAGAAAACCCATATATTCTTTGTGAAGGTGACGGTAGAATTTCATTTGAAAGAGCCGAGCAAATTGCAGATATGTTGCCCAATAAACCTAAATCACAATATAGAATTGAAGCGGGCATTCTTTATGTTGTCAGTTATAATTTTAAAAATGGTCACACTTGTGTGCCACTTGAAAAATTATTCACACCATCCTGTGATTTGTTAGGTGAATCTCGCGAAAACATTGAAATAGCTATTGATAATTTAAAAGATAATAAAAAAATAATTATCAAAGAAATAAATAATAAAGATTTTGTTTTTATTCCTGAAGCATATCATGCAGAAATGTCTATTGCTAATAGAATAAAAGTTTTATTGAAATTTCCACCTGAAAACCCCATTGATGTTAGGTCATATATTGACAAACTCGAAAAAACTTGTAATATTCAATATGCTGACAAGCAAAAAGAAGCAATTATCACAGCGGTTAATAAAGGCATTCTAATTCTTACAGGTGGTCCTGGCACAGGTAAAACTACCACATTAAATGGTATAATAACAATGTTTGAAAAGGACCATCTTGATATTGCTCTTTGTGCTCCAACGGGGCGTGCTGCTCAAAGGATGACCGAAGCAACGGGGAGAAAAGCCACAACTATTCACAGACTACTTGAAGTTGAATGGGGTAATGGTAATAAACCTGTTTTCAAAAGAAATTTGCGAAATCCTTTAGATTGTCAGGCGGTAATCGTTGATGAAATGTCGATGGTTGACATATTCTTATTCCAAAGTTTGCTTGAAGCACTACCTTTTGGCTGCCGACTTATAATGGTTGGCGACAGTGACCAGTTACCACCGGTTGGTGCTGGCAATGTGCTTAAAGATTTGATTGATTGTGAAATGCTACCCGTTGTGCAACTTAAAGAAATATTCCGTCAATCACTTGAAAGTAATATTGTTAAGAATGCACACTTAATTGTCAATGGTGAAAAAATTGAAACAGATTATAAAGAAGGGGATTTTTATCTTTTACAAAGATATTATCCTCTTGACGCCGTGCGTACAATAAAAGATTTATATACAAAAAGATTAAAAGATGCCTATGATTTTGACCCGACAACACAGATTCAAGTGCTTTGTCCGTCTAAAAAAGGTGATACAGGCACAATGAATCTTAACAAAGTTTTGCAAGATGAGATTAACCCCGCATCACCTGATAAAAGTGAATATAATACTGGATATAGAGTTTTCAGAGTCGGTGATAAGGTTATGCAGACCAAAAACAATTATAATATTCATTGGGAATCTTATGACGAAGAAGGCGACGGAATTTTCAATGGTGATATTGGATTTATCGAACATATAGATTTGCGTCGTGATGCTATTATAATTGACTTTTCAGGTCGTCGTGCCACATACACCAAAGAGCAGTTGACAGAACTCGAACTAGCCTATGCCGTAACCGTACATAAAAGTCAGGGTAGTGAGTTTGATGCAGTAATTGTACCTGTTATTTCTGTTAATAATCGTTTGTGTTATAGAAATTTGCTTTATACTGCCGTAACAAGAGCAAAAAGACTTTTGATTTTGGTAGGAACAACGGGTTGTATTTATAATATGATTGAAAACTCAAAAACACAGCTTCGTTATTCTGCTTTAAAACATTTTATGCTTGACAACTGATTTTATAGGTGTATAATGTATTCAAGCCAAGTAAATAGTGCATGGGTGCTGACAGTTAAGTCGGCTGAGATTGAAGCTAATCTGCTTCTGACCATTGAACCTGATACGGATAATGCCGTCGTAGGAAAGCTTTTCA
>CALBNX010000081.1 GCA_937896885.1 uncultured Clostridia bacterium | reverse complement strand
AAGTTCAGGAAGTATTCCTTGCTCTTCGTGAGAATATGAAAGTTCGTAGATTTGCTCTTGTTGAAGGTCATACAGCAACATATATCCATGCAGGTGGCACTGTTGGTGTTCTTGTTGCTTTTGATGTTGATGATGCAACAGCAGCTAAACCTGAATTTGATGCAATGGGTAAAAATGTTGCTATGCAGATTGCAGCTATGAACCCAGAATATTTAGGTAAATCAGATATTTCTGATGAAGAACTTGCTAAGATGAAGTCAATCACAATTGACAGTGCACTCAATAAACCTGATTCACTTCCAGTTCCAATTCTTAACAGCATTATTACAGAAGCAATCAACGATAAGAAGTGGAGCGATGAAGACGCTAATATTTACAACGGACTTGACCAGAAACAGAGAAAGAACTTTGTAAACTTCATTTCAAAAGAAGCTTATGCTACAATGGCTGAAATCGCAGTTTCACATAAAGCTGAAATTTCAGAAAACAAAATCTTTACAGGTCTTGTTCAGGGTCGTCTTGCAAAACAGATTAAAGAAGTTTGTCTTCTTGAACAGACATTCGTTCGTTCAGACCTCTTCGATGGTTCTGTTGATGGTTATGTAAATTCAGTTGCTAAAGCTCTTGGCACAGACATCAAGCTCACAAGCTTTGTTCGTTTTGAAAAGGGCGAAGGAATTGAAAAGAAAGAAGAAAACTTTGCTGCTGAAATCGCAAGCATGATGTAATTCTTTAAATTAAATTTTTAAGCACACAATTCATATTGTGTGCTTGTTTTTTTGTAAAACACATACATATTGATAAAACATTAACGATTTTATATTGACAAAATATGCAATAAAAATGTATAATTACCTTGTATGAATTTATATAAGATGGGGGTATTCCTATGCAGAAAAAAACCGTGGCTCTTACAGGTTCATCTGGCACAATGGGATGGGCTGGTTTTAAAGAGTTGTATGCAAAAAAGGATAAGTTCAACATTGTTGTTCTTAACCGTGACAGTAAGAAAAACCGTGATAAGTTTGCTGATTATGTAAATGACCCTGCAGTTAAACTTGTTTGGGGTGACCTTACAAATTATGAAGATGTTCTTGAAATGGTAACAGGTGCTGACTATGTTCTTCACGTTGGTGGTATGGTTTCACCAGCTGCTGACTATTATCCTGTTAAAACACAGAAGACAAATGTTGCTGCAGCACAGAACATTGTTAAGGCTGTTAAGGCACAGCCAAATCCTGATGCTGTTAAAGTTGTTTACATAGGTACAGTTGCTGAAACAGGTGACAGAAATGCTCCTATCCATTGGGGTAGAACAGGTGACCCACTTAAAGTAAGTGTGTATGACCACTATGCAATCAGTAAGATTAAGGCTGAAGCAGTTTTTGCTGAATCAGGTCTTAAATACTGGGTATCACTTCGTCAGTCAGGTATCCTTTATCCTGCAATCCTTAAAAACCTTGAACCAATTATGTACCATGTTCCAATCAATGGTATGCTTGAATGGGCAACTGTTGAGGATTCAGGTCGTCTTCTTGCAAATGTTTGCGGTGACGATATTCCTGAAGAATTTTGGAGAAACTTCTATAACATCGGTTCAGGTGAAGAATACAGAATCACAAACTTTGAGTTTGAGGACCTTCTTCTTGGAACACTCGGTCTTGGTTCACCAAAGAAACTCTTTGACCCGCATTGGTTCACAACTCGTAACTTCCACGGTCAGTGGTATTATGACGGCGACAAACTCGAAGAGTACTGTCACTTCCGTGCAAATATTCCTGTTAAACAGTATTTCAAGAGCATGATGAATCATGTTGAAGGTTATTATAAACTTGCTTTTCTTGCAAAGCCATTTGCTCCAATCCTTAAGAATCTCTGGATGAAGAAGATTGCCGAAACTCCTGAATACGGTACACTCTGGTGGGCTGAAAACAAAGTTGATGTAAGAATGAAAGCTTACTACGGCAGTATGGAAGAATACGAAAAGCTTCCAAGAAGCTGGGACGAATTCGAAGTTGTTATTCCGTCAAAGAAAACAACTGCAAGTGATGTAGTTGTTCTAGACCACGGTTATGACGAAACAAAGCCATTCGACACTCTTACTCTCGAGGATTTACAGAAAGCTGCTGAATTCAGAGGCGGTAAATGCCTTGCAACTGAAATCGTTGATATGTACACACCTGTTAAATGGGTAAGTGCAAGAGGTAACGAATTCGAAATGTCACCAAACCTTGTACTTAAAGGTGGTCACTGGTGTCCAGCAGAACTTCCTTGGCCATGGAACTATGACGAAGAAGCAAGACTCAACCCATTCTTTGCTCAGGTTTGGGACCGTCAGGGTGAAAATAATGTATATGGTCCTGAAATCTTTGATAACTTTAAGGAGAAGGTTACAGAATGAAAGTATTTATGATTGGTGGCACAGGTCTTTTGGGCTGTGAGGCTGCAAGAATTTTTATTGAAAGAGGACACGAAGTAACAAGCGTTGCTCTTCCTCCATTACCAGAAGGAGCTCCAATTCCACAGGAAATGAAATTGGAATTCTGCAATATCTATGAAAAGTCAGATGACGAAATCCGTGAACTCCTTCGCGGTCACGATTGCTTCGTATTCGCGGCAGGTATTGACGAGCGTGTTGAATTCCCAGCACCTGTTTATGACGCATATTACAAATACAACATTCAGCCACTTGAAAGAATTCTTCCTCTTTGTAAGGAAGTTGGTGTTAAGAGTGCTGTTATCCTTGGTTCATACTTTGCATATCTCGCAAAGGAAAGACCTGATATGAAGCTTACTGAAAAGCATCCATATATCAGAAGTCGTATTGACCAGGAAAATGTTGCATTCTCATTTGCTGATGAAAACTTTGATGTATCAGTTCTTGAACTTCCATACATTTTCGGTACACAGCCAGGTAGAAAACCTGTTTGGGTTATCCTTATTGAACAAATTAAGCGAATGGATAAACTCCCATTCACAATGTATCCAGGTGGCGGTACAGCAATGCTTACAGTTCGTCAGGTTGGCGAAGTAATCGTTGGTGCTGCTGAAAAATCAAAAGGTGCAAAGGCTTGGCCTATCAGTATGTACAACCTTACTTGGAAAGAATTCCTTAAGATTGTTTATGCTGCAAGAGGTATGGGCGAAAACCGTAAAATTATCAGCGTTGATCCTTGGATGATGCGCATGGGTCTTGGCGGAGTTAAGAAAGAATACGCTGAAAAAGGCATTGAAAGCGGTATTGATGTTGACGGACTCGCAGATATTATGGATGTAAATCTTTTCATCCCTGATAGCTATTCAAAAGAACTCGGTGCAACTCCTGACGATATCAAAGCAGCAATCTTTGATTCAATTAAAGTTTCACAGGCTGTTTATGACGGTACAGTTGAGCTTCTTGGTATGAAAGGTGAATAATTAGTTATTCAGTACAACAAAGCGTACAGTTTATGCTGTACGCTTTATTTTTTTGCTTGTAAAATAAAATTAGATAATGTAAAATAATAATGTAATGTTTTCACCCATATATTTATTTATGGGGTGATTTAATGAAAGAATCAATTATCTCAATTTTATTAACAATTGTGTTGTTCTTCGCCATATTAACTGTTGATAAAACACTAAATGTGTCATCTAACAAATTTATCACAACTGATGCACCAGTAATAATAATTGATGCAGGTCATGGTGGTGAAGATGGGGGAGCAGTAGTTAAAGATAGTATAGTAGAAAAAGATATAAATCTCACTATTGCGCAAAAAACAAACGATATTCTTTCACTATTTGGATTTAAAACATATATGGTTAGGGAAACTGATAAACTAATATACGACAGTGACTCAAAAACTCAAAGACAAAAGAAAAACTCAGATTTGCGCAATAGATTAAGTCTTATGAACAACTTTGAAAATTGTCTTTATATAAGTATTCACCAAAATAAATATGAAGATAGTAGAATTTGGGGTGCGCAGACTTTTTATTCACCAAACGACGAGCAAAGCCCAATATTAGCAGAGTTTATTCAAAGTTCGATTATTTCATTAATTCAACCTAATAATAAGCGTGTTATAAAGAAAACAGGTACAAACGTATTTGTAATATATAACGCAACAAAACCAGCAATTATGGTTGAGTGTGGGTTCATGTCAAATAATGACGAATTATCAAAATTAAAAGACGACAAATATCAAAATCAGATGTCTTTTTCCATATCAAATGGAATTTTAAATTATTATATTTCGGAGGTTTATAATGGCTCAGAAATCTAAATCAGTATATATCTGCAGTGAATGTGGTTATGAAACACCACGTTGGCTCGGTCAATGCCCTCAATGTAATGAGTGGAACACACTTAATGAAGAAATCAAAACTGTTACAAAGGAAAAATCACTTACAAAAAGTCTTGTTGGGTCAAATCGTGGCAGAGCATATCCGTTAAATGAAATTACAGCTGACACAGGACATAGATACAATACAGGACTTAAAGAGCTGAATCGTGTGCTTGGTGGTGGACTTGTAAAAGGTTCAGTTGTGCTTTTAAGTGGTGACCCGGGTATCGGTAAATCAACAATACTTTTACAGATTTGCGAATGTTTAGGCAACGGTCTTAAGATTTTGTATGTTTCAGGTGAAGAATCCGCGCATCAGATTAAGCTTCGTGCTTCAAGACTTGGCGTTTCAACAGGAAATTTGTCAATTCTTTGTGAAACGGATGCACAATATATCTGCGAATATATTCAATCAGAAAAACCTGATATGGTGATTGTTGACTCAATTCAGACAATGGAAATAAGTGAGTTAAATTCATCACCCGGAAGTGTTACACAAGTTCGTGAATCAACAAATCTTTTCACAAGAACTGCAAAAACATCCAATATTCCGATTTTCCTTGTTGGACATGTTAATAAAGACGGTAATATTGCAGGGCCAAAGGTCCTTGAGCATATTGTTGACTGTGTTTTGTATTTCGAGGGCGACAGAAATACATCATACAGAATTTTAAGAGCCGTTAAAAACCGTTACGGTTCAACAAATGAAATCGGTGTTTTTGAAATGCTTGATAATGGTCTTACAGAGGTCGAAAATCCGTCTATGATGTTGATTTCAGGAAAACCACAGAATGTATCAGGTACTTGTGTAGCTTGTCTTATGGAAGGTTCAAGACCGATTCTCGCTGAAGTTCAAAGTCTTGTTACACCAAGCGGTTTTGGTAACCCAAGAAGAATGGCAACGGGTATTGATTACGGAAGAATGGCAATGCTTATTGCTGTGCTTGAAAAGCGTTGTGGTTATTTCCTTGGAAATATGGACTGTTACACAAATGTAATCGGCGGACTTCGTATTGACGAAACTGCAGCTGATTTATCAATTGCTTTAGCGATTGTTTCAAGTTTAAAAGACGTTGTTGTGCCTGAAAAGACACTTGCATTTGGTGAAATCGGTTTAGCAGGGGAGATACGCTCTGTAAATTCTTGTGAGCAGAGAATTAAAGAGGCATCAAAACTCGGCTTTGAAAAATGTGTTATTCCATATCACAACTATACAAAACTTCCTAAATATTTATTTAGTGAAATTGAAATAGTTCCTGCAAAAAATATCAGACAAGCATTTGAGGCGATTATGTATTGAACGAAAGATTTTTAAAAAATCCAAATCTCCCTGAAAACAAAGTTACAACAGTATATGCAGATATTGACGATATTGCCCTAAAAAATGCTTTTGACGAATTATTAATAAAAGTCGTGCAAATTGCTGAAAACACGCTTTTAGACACTCCTGTAAGCTGTCACGCTGATATTCTTGCGAATTATGTAGGGAAATCTATATTTTTAGCAGATAAAAATCAAACAGAACTTTGTAAATTTATAGAAGATAACAGCGGGAAAACAATTATTATTGAAAATATTAAATCACCTTATCCCAATGATTGTTTGTTGAATTTTGCAGATATTGGTGATTATATAATCTGTAACAAATCAATTTTGACAAAGGAAATTGTCAGTTTATTACCGAATAAGCAGATTATTGATGTAAAACAAGGTTATTCAAAATGTTCTGTCTGTATTTGTAAACATAACACTATCATAACTGACGATATTTCCGTTTATAATGCAGTTTCACAGTATGATAATATAAATTCATTACATGTCCAAAAGGGGAGTGTAAGCATAGATAAATACGATTATGGATTTATCGGTGGGTGCTGTGGTCTAGTTGATAAAGATATTTTACTTTTTAATGGTGATTTATCAACACATACAGACTTTGACAAAATAAAGAATTTCTTGTATGATAATGGTGTAAACTACATTGATATTAAAGGTAAGCCCTTAACAGATATAGGAAGTATTATTCCGATTATGGAAAAAGACGGTGATTAAAATGAAAAAAGGTTATTTAATAGCATATTTGGGTGCAGCAACTACAATGGGAATTGTTTTATCAAAAGTCCAGAAAATGACAAAAAAATATGGTCAGCCATTAAAACAAAAGAAAAAAGTATCACCTGAAAAACTTGCAAAAACAGCAGAGAAAGGTATTGATTTTGTAGCAAAGAAAATTAGTAAATAGTCTATTGACAATATTCTGCTATATTGTTAAAATATACAAAAACAAACGAAAGGCAGGTGGACAAAATGATGATGAATCTTAATCTTATGACTTGGAGAGCCGTTTTGTCCGTTTGCGATTGATGTAGAATATCTTTCTAAACTCACAGGCATCTCCGTAATCTAACGGAGATGCTTATTTTTATTGGAGGACTTTTAAATGATATTTGATGAAAAGAGAATTATATTAAAAAATGGTACAACCGCTATCTTAAAAACACCTGAAATACACGATGCAGAACAAATGCTTGAGTGCATTAAAACTTCAAGCGGTGAAACATCATTCTTAATGAAGGACGATGTGGATTGGAGTGATATGACCATCGAGAATGAAGCAAAATGGATTCTTGATAATCGAGAATCTGATAACAATCTTATAATAGCTTGTTACATTGATGACAAGATTATAGGTTCTTGTGATATTACATTTTTTAATGACAAGAAAACGTTTCATAGAGCAGGACTTGGAATTGCTATAATCAAAAAATATTGGAATATTGGTATCGGTTCGACGATGTTTGATATTCTCATAAAAATTGCTAAAGAGCACGATTCAACAGAAATACTTGAATTATCATTTGTAGAGGGCAATGAACGAGGACAGGCACTTTATGAGAAATTTGGTTTTGAAATTGTTGCAAAAATTCCAGATGCTTATAAATTGAAAGATGGTACATATCAAAACAAGATTTTTATGCAGAGATATTTATGAGGATATAAAATGAATAAGATTATCATAATCGGTTGTCCCGGTTCGGGTAAAACAACTTTTGCTGAAAAACTGCATAAATGTACAGAATTACCGTTGTATTATCTTGATGCGATATGGCATAAGCCTGACAAAACGCATATTTCAAGAGAAGATTTTGACGAAAGAATAATTGAAATATTCAACAAAGATAAATGGATAATTGACGGCAATTACAAAAGAACCATAGAAATGCGACTAAAAGAGTGTGACACAGTTTTTCTTTTTGATTTACCGACAGAGGTGTGTCTGCAAGGTGCAACCGAAAGAATTGGTAAAGGTCGTTATGACTTGCCGTGGATTGAAACAGAATTAGACCCTGAATTTAAACAATTTATCGAAGAATTTTCTGAAAAAACATTACCGTATATTTATGAGTTAATTGATAAGTACAAAGCAGAAAAACAAGTTATAATATTCAAATCAAGAGAAGAAGCAGACAGGTTTATTAGCAAGGTGAAATAATATGCAAATAATCAAATTTGAACCGAAATATCGTGATGACCTGATATTTATGATACTTGAAGCAAAAAATGCACTCGGCAGAGTGCCGGGACTTAATGAAGATTTGCTCGATGTTCAAAAGAACTATTTTGAAAAAGGTGATATGTTCTGGATTGCTGTTGATGATAATGACAGAGTTATTGGTAGTGTGGGTTACAATACAGTTGAAAATACTGATGATGTTGTATTACATAGATTATTTGTAAAATACAATATGAAACATCAGGGGATAGGTACTGCTCTTTTAAATACAGCAGAAGATTATCTTAAATCAATTGGCAAAAAAGCTGTTATTGTACATCTTGGTGACAAAGAACACTTTTATGAATCCTGGCAGTTTTATCCTAAGCATGGATATGTTGAATATGAGCCAAATTATATGAGAAAGGTTTTATAACAATTATGGAAAAACATCCATTTCCGCCTTTATATGATAAAAATTCAAAAGTACTTATTCTTGGTAGTTTTCCGTCTGTAAAATCCCGTGAGCAGATGTTCTTTTATGGACATCCGCAAAACAGATTCTGGAAAGTAATTTCAACAGTTTTGGGACAAAAAACACCCATAACTGTTGACGAGAAAAAGATTTTTTTATTATCAAATAATATTGCGTTATGGGATGTTATTGCATCCTGCGATATTACAGGTAGTTCTGACAGTTCAATTAAAAATGTTGTTGCAAATGATTTAACAGAAATTCTTGATAACGCTGACATAAAACAAATCTTTGTTAACGGCAAAACCGCAGAAAAATATTACAATAAATATATTCGTAATTCAATAAACAGAGATGCAATATGTCTTCCGTCAACATCTCCTGCAAACGCAGGATGGAGTTTAGAGAAACTAATAAATGAATGGAAAAATATTGTGTTGGAAAGGAATAGAAATATGGTCAGAAAAGCAACAATTGATGATTTATCTTCAATTTTAAAATTGTATCGTGAGCAATTTAAGGAAATGTCTGAATTGATTCCTGATTTTATTAAAGTAGGTGACCAAAGTATAGACTTTATCGAGAAAATAATTGTAAATGATGAATCTGATATTCTTGTTTATGAAAATGACAATGAGGTTGTTGGATTTATTTTGTTACAGATTAAAGTTAGACCAGATTTTTCGTTTATTGTTCCCGGGAAATACTGCTACATAATGGATTTAATTGTAACTGAAAAACATCGTGATAAAGGGTTTGGGACTGCTCTTATGAATTCTGCAAAAGATTGGGCAAAAGAACATAATTGTAATTTTATAAACCTTGACGTTCTTTCAAATAATTCAAGGGCAATAACCTTATATGAAAAACTTGGATATATTCCAAAAGCTCAAGAAATGTATTTAAAATTGGAAAAATGATTTATGGATAGGTTAGTGAATTATAAATTAAAAGAATATATTGAAACAAGTATTCTAACTGAATATTCAAAGAATGATGACGGTCATAATTTGGAGCATGTTAAATATGTAATTAATCGTTGTATTAAGTTTGCTGAACAGTTTGATAACATTGATTTGAACATTTTATATACTATTGCAGCTTTTCACGATATTGCTCATCACATTGATAAAAATAATCACGAAGTTTTATCAGCAAATATGTTTTATGAAAATGAAGATATGAAGCAATTCTTTAGTGAAGAGGAACGAATCATAATCAAAGAGGGGATAGAAGACCATAGAGCATCATCTGAAAATATTCCTCGAAGTAATTACGGTAAAATTATTTCTTCTGCAGACCGTTCAACCGATGTTGAAGAATTTCTAAAAAGAACTCACGCATATACAATGAAACATCAGCCAAATCTTAATATTAATGAGATAGTTGAACGAGCTTATAGTCATACTAAGGATAAATACGGAACTGATGGCTATGCAAAACATTATGTTGTAGATGAAGAATACAATCAGTTCAGAAATGAAATTACAAATCTTATAAATGATAAAGAAAAATTTAAGACAAAGTATTTAAAAGTAAATATTATTAAATAAGTTTAATTCCATAGGCATTTGACAAATCGTTTGCCTATGGAATTTTTTTGTCCAAATTCATAGGGGAAATAAGCATGTTGAAAACTTATTCTAATTGTTGACAATGTCGAAAACTTATTATATAATTATACAAAATAAATATTTTGTATCAAGTAGGGGAAGAAAGATTATACAAAATACGGGAAATATGGGCTTTTTATCGGTAAATAGCCTTATTTTATGGATTTTAACTATTTTTCACTTTTGTGCTACTATATAGCCACAAACTACTTATATTAGACTAAAAAAATTGCAAACATTTTATCGTTATTCAAATTTTTATTTTTTGTTACTTTTATGCTTTCACAAAAATAAAATTCGATAACTTTTTTCGATTTGTACTCTGTATCATTTTAAAAATTTCTATCAGATTTTGTTTTTTATTTTTTTACAAAAATTCTTTAATTTCTGTTTAATTTGATGTATTATGATTAGTAGAAATAATTTTTATTAAAAATAAGAAAAAATTATATTTTAGTACAATCAATACATACATAGATTGTTTTAAATGCTAGATGCACTACTTTCTTCAATCTTTAAAGAATAATAGGATGTTTACCTATCCCTATTATTAAAAGATATATGAACAAATACATTTAAGAAAATTTTAATAATTAATTGTTTTACAGCTTTGTGAAACAGTTTCACAGGTGATATTATGAAAAAAATAAATTATATAGGACTTCCAGTAATCATTAAAGACTTTTTAGTTTATCTCGATGTTATTAAAAATAAATCAGTTTTAACTATTGAAGAGTATTCTTCAGATTTAAGGCTTTTCTTTAAATTTCTTAAGCAATACCGTGGTTTAGTCCCCCCTACTGCTGACTTTGAAGAGATAGACATTTTAGATATTGACAAAGATTTTGTAAAAACAGTTACTTTAAATGATGCTTATGCTTTTCTTTCATATTGTAAAAATGAAAGAGATAATCAAGAAGCTGCAAGAGCGCGCAAAGTATCTTGTTTAAGAACTTTCTTTAAATATCTTGATAAGCAAAAAAACATAATAGAAAATAACCCAATGGAATTTTTAGACTCTCCAAGGTTAAAAAAATCTCTCCCCAAGTATCTTACACTTGAAGAGAGCATAAAGCTATTAAAATCAGTTGATGGCAAGCACAAAGAACGAGATTATTGTATTCTTGTATTTTTCTTGAACTGTGGTTTGCGTTTATCAGAATTAGTTAGTCTTAATTATAACGATATCCGCGATGACCATACCTTGAGGGTTACAGGTAAAGGTAATAAAGAAAGAACTATTTATTTAAATGATGCTTGTCTCAATGCATTTGCTCAATACATGGCTGTAAGACCAGTTAACGGCGTTCCAGCAACCGACAGAAATGCTTTGTTTTTGAGCAGTAGAAACAAGCGCATAAGCCCAAAAACAGTTCAGCATATTGTTTATGATTGTCTAGAAAAATGTGGCCTTGAAGGCTATTCTGTACATAAATTAAGACATACAGCAGCAACACTTATGTATCAACACGGCAATGTTGACGTTCTCATATTAAAAGATATTCTTGGTCATGAAAATTTGGGTACAACAGAAATCTATACTCATATTGTTGATGAGCAACTCAAGAAAGCATCAGAATCAAACCCATTGGCAAATATCAAACTCAAAGATTAATTTTATCAATAAACAGAACAATCAACAAACTATTAAATAATGCGCATATACAATTAATAATTATCAAAATTAAATATCTTAATAAATACAGCTTGACAGATATATCGTCAGCTGTATTTTTATTTGTTATTGTGTTAAAATTTTTAGCCGACATATATATACTCTCGTTTGATGCAAATAAAAGCGATGTGGTTGCAACTGCTGTATATGGAAATATAAATAACAAACAGAATAAAACGCCTTTAAGTTCATATTCATTATACATATATCCACCTAAAAAGCCTGTAATAATGCATCTTATAGATGTTGGCAAAATAGTTAATGGTGCGCCTATAAAGCTTGTTCCAATAACCATTGCAAAAGCAAAGTAAATTAGTTCTGATTTAATAAAAAACAATAATATTTTTAACAGTTCTTTAGATTCAAATAGTACTATTTTATTTTCTATTATCTGCGTAAACGATGAATTATTAAAATTATTATATATAAAACTACCCAATAAAATTGACGCTATTGAAACAAATAAAAGAATTACCTTATATTTCTCGTTAAATATATAATCAAAATTCATCTTCTTTTTTGGTTTTACCTTTTGATATGGTCTTTTTACTCTTAATACTTTTGACATTTAATCATTCCTTATTTTCGTCTTTTTGTATTTGCACCTAAAACGCCACCAATTGAAGAAGTCACAAACATCAATAAATATAAAATTCCAGTTTTAGTTTCTATTTGTCCATCAGAAAACACTAACAATGCAACTGTTATATATAGTGCAAATGGAATTGCAGAAACAAGACCAGAAATAATGCCTTTTAACTTGCATCTAAATGTTGAAAGAAAGCCGTTTACTAGCGCACCAACAAGAACTATACCCATCAAATACCACGAAAGATTATCTGGTAAATTCTGCGATTTATTTATAATAAAAGAAAAGAAAATCGAAAGCAAAAACGTTATTACAATACCAATTATTGATGATATTATAATCCCGATAAGATTTTCAACAATTTCTGGATATTCTTTTCTTTTAGCAAGTTTTTTACGCATAAAAAAATCCCTCACATTCAATAAAGAATATGAGGGAATCTCATTTTTTATGTTAAATTATTCTTCGTCTTTTTTAGACTTTTTGCCTTTCTTTTCAGCCATTGCTGCTCTTGCAGCTTCACGTTCAGCCTGGATTTTTTCATTAGCTGTGTGGTTTGTCTGAATTGCATATTTCATAAACTTAATCTTATTTCTATCAGAACCTGTTTCAATAACAATTGAATCTTCTTTAACAGCAACAACCTTACCGCAGATACCACCAATTGTTGTGATTTCATCACCAATCTGTGTATTTTCACGGATTTCTTGTTCTTTCTTCTGCTGTTTTTTCTGTGGTCTAATTGTAAAGAAATACATAGCTGCAAAAAGAACAACCATCATAATAAGCATTGGTGCTGAACCACCTGTTGCAGCATCACCTTCAGCTGCAGGTGCCATCATTAAAAGTGAAAAAAAGTTTGACATTTCAATATCCTCCAAAATGTTTCATAATAACTTTAATATTATACATAAATATAAATAATTTTGCAATATGTTTTCTAAATTTTACTAAATTATATTCTAGTATCCAATCTATCAACATATTTTGCATAAAACTCTTCAAATGTACCATTATCGAGAGCTTCACGAATTTTTGCCATTAAATTGTTATAAAAATACAAATTATGCATTACGCAAAGACGCATTGCAAGAATTTCTTGAGCTTTAAATAAGTGTCTGATATATGCTCTTGAGTGTCTTTTACAAGTTGGACAACTACAAGTAGGGTCTATAGGTAAATCGTCTTTTTCATACTTTTTATTGTTGATGTTGATGATACCAGCATCAGTAAAAAGATGACCGTGTCGAGCATTTCTACTAGGCATTACACAGTCAAAAAGGTCAACTCCCCTTTTAACTGCTTCAAGAATATTACCAGGAGTACCAACACCCATTAAATATCTGATTTTGTCAGTTGGCATATATGGCTCAATAGCAGAAATTATTCTGTACATATCTTCTTTGGGCTCACCAACTGCAAGACCACCAATTGCATATCCATCAAGGTCAAGTTTAGCAATTTCTTTCATATGCTCAATGCGCAAATCATCAAAGGTGCAGCCTTGATTTATACCAAAAAGCAACTGATTCTTATTTATAGTATCAGGTAACGAATTAAGTCTTTCCATTTCAGCTTTACAACGAATAAGCCATCTTGTTGTTCTTTCACAAGACTGCTTTGAATATTCATATTTTGCTGGATTTTCAACACATTCATCAAATGCCATAGCTATTGTAGAGCCAAGATTTGATTGAATCTGCATACTCTCTTCAGGTCCCATAAAAATCTTGCGTCCATCAATATGAGAAGAAAAATACACACCTTCTTCTTTAATTTTTCGAAGTGATGAAAGTGAAAACACCTGAAATCCACCGCTATCGGTAAGAATAGGTCCACTCCAACCTGTGAACTTATGAAGTCCACCCACTTCTTTTACAAGTGTATCAGTTGGTCTTAAATGCAAATGGTAGGTATTGCACAACTGCACCTGACAGTTAATATCTTTTAAATCATAAGCAGAAACGCCACCCTTAATTGCACCTTGCGTTGCGACATTCATAAATGCGGGTGTTTGCACAGTGCCGTGAACAGTTTGAAATTCACCACGACGAGCATTTCCACACGTTTTAATAAGCTTATACATAAAAACTCCTTAATCAATAAATAAACATACAATCACCAAATGAAAAAAATCTGTATTTTTCTTTAACGGCAGTATTGTATGCTTCTAAAATTCGTTCTCTGTCATATAATGCAGATACAAGCATTATAAGTGTACTTTCAGGCAAATGAAAATTAGTAAGTAATGCGTCAATACATTTAAATTTATATCCTGGATAAATAAAAATATTTGTCCAATCATCAAATTCTTTCATTTCACCCTGACTTTGCATAACACTTTCAAGAGTTCTGCAACAAGTTGTTCCAACTGCAACAACACGACCACCATTTTTCTTGGTTTCATTAATTAAATCAGCAGTTTCTTTGGGAATCTGATAATGTTCAGAATGCATTTTGTGGTCTTCTATATTTTCGGCTTTTACAGGTCTGAAAGTGCCTATACCCACGTGTAAAGTAACATAGCCGATTTTTATACCTTTTTCTTGAATTTTAGCCATTATTTCGTCAGTAAAATGAAGTCCAGCGGTTGGTGCTGCAGCAGAGCCCAATTCTTTTGAATAAACGGTTTGATAGCGTTCTTTATCTTCAAGTTTTTCAGTAATATAATGAGGTAATGGCATTTCGCCTACCTTATCTAAAACTTCGTATATATTAGATGCATCATAACTAAATTTTGCTATTCGATTACCATTTTCTAAAACTTCTTCAATTTTACAAGTTAAAATTCCTTCACCAAATGAAAACTCTGCATCAACCTTTGCTCTTTTGCCAGGTCCTGTTATAGTCTCCCAGCGGTCATTGCCAAGATTATTTAAAAGCAAAAATTCTACAATAGCACCGGTGTCTTTTTTTACGCCATACATTCTCGCAGGTAATACTCTTGTATTATTAAGAATAAGACAATCACCAGGATTTAAATAGTCAATAAAATTATAAAAATGTTTATGCTCAATAGTGTTATCATTTCTCGATAAAACCATCATTTTTGAATGGTCACGAGGCTCAATTGGTGTCTGAGCTATCAATTCTTTGGGCAAATCGTAATAAAAGTGTGATTTTTTCATTATGTTTCTCCGTGAAAATATAGAAAATGTTAAAAATGTTTGACACACATGCTTTATAATGGTATTATATTAAAGCGATTGAGGCGCAACAAAAATCAGTATCGTTTTTGAAACTCCCAAGAGTTTTTGATGAAACGAAAAAGGGTTTGTTGCCGAAGAAAAACAGGGCTTGGGAAATGTTTTTTCTGGTTGTATTATTAACAGTAATGCAACTGTCATCATTATTTGATGGAGTGCTTTCGTATTATGAAACCCATAATACCTATGTATTTTTATTCAGTAATGGTGTCATAATCATTACTGATTTTTTATAACGAATGATATATTATCATTTTTTGGAGGTAATTTCAAGTGAAAAAGTATAATGTTGGTGTAATTGGCGCAACTGGTATGGTTGGACAGCGTTTTATGACTCTTTTAGATAACCATCCTTGGTTTGATGTTAAAGTTTTGGCAGCTAGTCCTCGTTCAGCTGGTAAAAAGTATTCTGATGCTGTAGGTAACAAATGGTGTATGGATGTAGAAATCCCAGAAGCAATGAAAGATATTGTTGTTATGGATGCTACTGCAGATATCGAAAAGATTGCATCACAGGTTGATTTTGTATTCTGTGCTGTTGATATGAAAAAAGATGAAATCAAGGCTCTTGAAGAAGCTTATGCAAAAGCAGAATGTCCAGTTATTTCTAATAACAGCGCTCACAGACATACTCCTGACGTTCCAATGATTGTTCCTGAACTTAATGCAGAGCACGCAAAAATTATTCCTGCTCAGAGAAAAAGACTTGGTACAAAACGTGGCTTTATTGCAGTTAAATCAAACTGCTCACTTCAGAGCTATGTTCCAGCTCTCTTCCCTCTTTCAGAGTTCGGCATTAAAGATGTTCTTGTTTGTACATATCAAGCAATTTCAGGCGCAGGTAAAACTTTCGAAACATGGCCAGAAATGATTGACAACGTAATTCCATTCATCGGTGGCGAAGAAGAAAAGAGTGAAAAAGAACCACTCAAAATTTGGGGTAAAGTTGAAGGCGACGAAATCGTTCCTGCAACATCTCCAAACTTTACAGCACAGTGTATTCGTGTTCCAGTTTCAAATGGTCATATGGGTGCAGTTTTTGTAAGATTTGAGAATAAACCAAGTAAAGAAGAAATATTAAATATATGGAAAGAATTTGCAGGTCGTGCACAGGAATTAGAACTTCCACACGCTCCAAAGCAGTTCCTTCATTACTTTGAAGAAGATAATATGCCACAGACAAAACTCCAGCGTGACCTTGAGGGTGGTATGGCAATTTCAGTTGGTCGTCTTCGTGAAGATACACAATATGACTACAAATTTGTTTGTCTTTCACATAACACACTTCGTGGTGCTGCTGGTGGCGCTGTTCTTATGGCTGAACTTCTTTGTGCAGAAGGTTATATGGACTAATTTCCAATTAAGGAGAAACTATTATGAGTAACAATCCCATTTTTACAGGTTGCGGTGTTGCAATTGTAACACCATTCAACGATGATTTAAGTGTTAATTACAAATCGCTTGAAAATCTTCTTGAATTTCATATTGCAAATGGTACTGATTCTATTGTAATTTGTGGTACTACTGGTGAAAGTGCAACACTTACACCAAAAGAGCATTCAGATGTTATCAAATTCACTTGTGACGTTGTCAATCACAGAATCCCTGTTATTGCAGGTACTGGTAGTAACGAAACAGCTTACGCTATCGAGCTTTCAAATGATGCTGAAAAAGCAGGTGCAGATGCTATGCTCGTTGTTACACCTTATTATAACAAATGCTCACAGCGTGGTCTTGTAAAGCATTATCAAGCAATTGCTGATAACACATCAAAACCAATTATAATTTATAATGTTCCAAGCAGAACAGGTGTTAATGTTCTTCCATCAACTTATGCTGAACTTTGTGAGCATAAAAATATTATTGCTACAAAAGAAGCAAGCGGTAATATTTCACAGATTGCTGAAACTATTGCACTTTGTGGTGATAAACTCGATGTTTATTCAGGTAACGACGACCAAGTTGTTCCTTTAATGTCACTTGGTGGTAAAGGCGTAATTTCAGTTCTTTCAAACATCTGTCCAAAACTTGCACACGATATTCCAACCCTTTATCTTGAAGGCAAGGTTAAAGAAAGCGCTGAACTTCAGCTTAAATATCTTGACCTTATTAATGCAATGTTTATGGATGTTAACCCAATTCCTGTAAAAGTTGCTATGAGAATGATGGGCTTTGATGTTGGTCCACTTCGTATGCCACTTTGTGAAATGGAAGATGCTAAAACACAGAAACTTGAGGCTATTCTCAAAAAATATGAATTAATCTGATTTTATTTGGATGTGAAAATATGACAAGGATTATTTTAAGTGGTGCTCTCGGTAAAATGGGCAAAGCAATTACCACTTGTGTTGAAAACAGAAATGATTGTGAAATAGTTGCAGGTGTCGACTTAGCAACTGAAGAATGTTCATTCCCTATTTTTAAATCTTTTCGTGATATCAATGTAGATGCAGATGTGATTATTGACTTTTCACATCCATCTGTACTTGGAGATTTACTTGCATTTGCAAAAGAAAAGAAAATTCCTGCTGTAATTGCAACAACAGGATTAAATGAACAACAAATTGAAGACATTAAAACTGCTTCAAATGATGTTCCACTTTTCTTCTCTGCAAATATGTCAATTGGTGTAAGTCTTGTTTCTGAACTTGCTAAAAAGGCTGCAAAGGTACTTCAAGGTAGTTTTGATATTGAAATTGTTGAGGCACATCACAATCAAAAAATTGATGCACCAAGTGGTACTGCATTAATGCTTGCAGATTCTATTTCTGAAGCACTCGATGAAAAACCAGTTTATGAATTTGACCGTCATTCAAAGAGAATGAAGAGAACAAAGAGTGAAATTGGTATTCATGCTGTTCGTGGTGGTACAATTGTTGGTGAACACGAAATAATCTTTGCAGGACCAGATGAGGTTATCAAGATTTCACATTCAGCATATTCAAAGCAATTATTTGCAAATGGCTCTGTTAATGCGGGATTATTCCTTGTTGGCAAAGAGCCAGGATTTTATTCAATGAAGGATTTAGTTAATTCTTAAGGAGGTATTACAATGAAAAATATAGACAATATTACAATGATTGAAAATGTTACTCTTATTTCTATCAACGATTCCCCTGCTGATTTTAAAGTTGTTGCACAGATTTTTGAGATGCTTTCAAGTGCAGGAATTGATGTTGATATGATTTCACAAAATCCTCCACAGGGTAAAACATCTAATCTTTCATTTACAGTTAATGATGAAGATTTAGGCAAAGTTTTTGAAACTGCGTCAAAACTTCGTGAACTTCATCCTGAACTTAAACTTGCAATCAGCAGTGGTAACACGAAAATTTCAGTTTTTGGTGAAGGAATGAAAAACTGCCCTGGTGTTGCATCAAAGGTATTCTCTGCTATCGCCTCAACTGATGCAGAAGTAAGAATGATTACAACATCTGAAGTTGATATTTCAGTTCTTGTTTACAGCCATGATGGTGATGCAGTTTATAACGCACTTAATTTATAATTAGACAAATTTTTAAGGCTTACTGAAATTAATCAGTAAGCCTTTTTTATGTGTTTATTATTTAAGCCAAAATTGCCTTATAGAAGACTTTCTTGCCCTTCTTGATGATTACATATCCCTTATCAAAATCAGCCTTTGAAAGTGATTTGAATGGCTCTGTAACCTTTTCATCATCAACAGATACGCCACCCTGTTCAATAAGTCTTCTGCACTCACCTTTTGACTTTGCAATACCTGCTTTAATCATAATATCTGATACAAGCACGCTATCATCGTTAAAATCGTCTGCAGTGAGTTCTACTGTTGGCATATTCTCTGTATTACCCTTGCCTGAGAAAAGTGCTCTAGCGCCTTCCTGTGCCTTGTTAGCCTCTTCTTCACCATGAACAAGCTTTGTAAGTTCAAATGCAAGAATTTCTTTTGCAGTATTTAACTGACTGCCTTCCCAAGAATCCATTTTTTCAATTTCTTCCATTGGTAAGAATGTGAGCATTCTGATACATTTAAGAACATCTGCATCATCAACATTTCTCCAGTATTGATAGAAATCAAATGGTGATGTCTTTTCAGGGTCAAGCCAAACTGCACCTGACTGAGTTTTACCCATCTTTTTACCTTCTGAGTTAAGAAGAAGAGTAATTGTCATAGCGTGTGCGTCTTTACCGAGTTTTCTACGGATAAGCTCTGTACCACCAAGCATATTGCTCCATTGGTCGTCACCGCCAAACTGCATATTACAACCATATTTCTGGAAGAGCTCATAGAAGTCGTAGCTCTGCATAATCATATAGTTGAATTCAAGGAATGAAAGACCTTTTTCCATTCTCTGTTTGTAGCATTCTGCAGAAAGCATTCTGTTAACGCTGAAGCAAGCACCAACTTCGCGAAGCACTTCAATATAGTTAAGGTCTAAAAGCCAATCAGCATTATTAACCATAAGTGCTTTGCCATCAGAAAAGTCAATAAAACGGCTCATCTGCTTTTTAAAGCAATCACAGTTGTGTTGAATTGTTTCTTTTGTCATCATCTGACGCATATCACTTCGTCCTGATGGGTCACCAATCATAGCAGTACCGCCACCGATAAGTGCAATTGGTTTGTTACCAGCCATCTGTAATCTCTTCATAAGGCAAAGTGCCATAAAGTGACCAACGTGCAAGCTATCAGCTGTTGGGTCAAAACCAATGTAGAAAACTGCTTTACCTTCATTTACAAGATTTTTGATTTCTTCTTCATTTGTTACTTGGGCAATAAGTCCACGAGCAACGAGTTCTTCATAAACTTTCATTTTAATACTCCTTAAAAATAATAAAAGTCCCCTGCAAAATGCAGAGGACGAAAAAAGTTTCGTGTTACCACCTCAGTTTACTGTTATCTCACAATAACAGCCTCAACGAGTAACTGACATTACTCTGTACTATAACGGGTACACCCGACACTCTCTACTGTTATTTCAAAAGTGCAACTCCACGATGTATTTCATAAGTTTTGCGTGTGTTCTTACACCAACCAAACACTCTCTGTAACTGCAAAGGTCTTATTACTTCTTCGCTTCAAAGTCATTGAGATTATTATACACAATAAAATAAAATTGTCAATATTTTTTAGCATTTTCAATCATTTCTGCGGCAGCATCAAGAGATAACTGTGTTGATTCAATACCACCGATAATTCGTGCTAACTCGTGAATTCTACCGTTATTGTCAAGACTCTCAACTTTTGTATATGTCTTATTTTCACTTTCAGATTTGGAAATTAAGAAATGATTATCTGCAAAACAAGCAATTTGTGCTAAATGAGTAACACAAAGAACTTGTCTGTTTTTAGAAACCTCTTTTAATTTAATTCCTATTTTTTGTGCTGCGCGACCACTAACACCTGTATCAACTTCGTCAAAAATAAGTGTTTGAACATTATCTTTTGATGCTAAAACATTTTTGATTGCAAGCATAATTCTTGACAATTCACCACCTGATGCAATTTTTGAAAGTGGTTTTGGTTCTTCACCTACATTGGCAGAAATCAAGAAGTAGATTTCGTCTGCACCTGTTTCGTCAAAGGCTTTTCTATTCTGTACAACCTTGAATGAGATTGATGCCATATCAAGAAATGACAACTCATCTTTAACTTGATTTATAAAGATTTCACCATATTTTTGACGATTTGCTGATAACTTGCGACTTGCTTTGTCCATTATCTCATATTTTTCATTTAATTCAACTTCAAGTTGCTCTTTAAGTTTGTCAGAAAAAGTAATGTCTTCAAGTTGCTTTTGTGCATTTTCAAGAAACTCCAAAATTTCAACTTCGTTCTGACCGTATTTCTTAGAAAGACGGAATAAAATATCAAGGCGTTCTTCAATAATATCTAGTTCACTTGGGTCAACATCAAGAGAATACAAAAATCTATTCAATTCACTTGCACAATCCGCAATATTATATGACATCTCTGCAATGCTATCAGAAACATTATTTAAAGTATCGTCAAAAGCAGATGCTTTCACAAGCGAATTTGAAGCAGTATTCAACATATCTGCAACACCAGAAAAGCTGTCATTACCATTTATAATTTCAACAGCATTATTAACAAGTGCGAGTAACTGCTCGGCGTTTTGCAAAACCTTTTTACGTTTTTCAAGTTCTTCCCACTCACCTATTTTAATTCCTGCGTCTTCAATTTCTTTAATTTGGTAAGTTAAAAGGTCAATTTTTCGTGCTTTTTCACTTTCATTTACAATTAAGTTGTCATATCGTCTTTTAAGAGTTAGATAATCATTATAAGCTTTAAGATATTCTTCAAGAATATCATTATTTTCCGCAAAGCTATCAATATATGTATAGTGTAATTCTTCATTAAGAAGATTATGGTTATCCATTTGACCATGAACATTGATAAGTGCTTGTCCAATCTTTTTAAGCATTGAGACAGTAACATTTGAACCATTGATTTTACAAATATTTTTACCATCGAGAGAAATTTTTCTTGATATAAGCAATGACTTATCTTCTTCACAAGCAATACCAAATTCATCTAAAATTAAGATAACATCGTCATTTATGTCTTCAAAATATGCTGACACTTCTGCATTATTGCTTCCTGTTCTTATAAGTTCGCGGGATGTTCTTTCACCAAGAATTGCATTAATTGCATCAATAATGATTGATTTACCTGCACCAGTCTCACCCGTCAACACATTTAGACCGTTATTAAAACCAATAACAGCCTCTTTAATAATTGCAATATCTGATATTTTTAGATTTGAAAGCATAAATATCAGCCCTTTAACATTTGATTAATTGAATGCATTGCTTCTGTAGCATAATGAATATCTTTACATGCAACAAAAATTGTATCGTCACCTGCAATTGTTCCAACAATACCAGAAAGATTCAAGTTATCAATAGCCATACAAGCTGCATTTGCAGTACCAGCATAGCACTTAATAACAATAATATTCATAGCAAGTTCAACAGAAAGAGCAGAACGAGTCAAAATAGTTTTAAAATTATCATCATTATCATTTTTACTACTTACAGTATATTTAATCTCGTTCTTGCCAAAGTGTTCTTTTATAAGCTTTAATTCTTTAATGTCGCGAGAAACTGTTGCCTGAGTAACCTTATATCCGTTATCAGCAAGCATTTTGATAATTTCTTCTTGTGTTGAAACTGCATTATTTTTTATGAAATTCAAAATAAGTTCGTGTCTATTTTTCTTCATTTTCAAACTCCTCTTTGAGTTAATTTGCTATTGAGTATATCGAAAAACTCGTCTGATTTAATTCTAATAAATTCTGCATACAACTCAGATTTTGAAACATTGATTTCTGTGTTACTTGGTAATACAACTGTTTTTTCTCCATCAGTTGAAACAGAGATATCCTGATTAGAATTATTAGAAGCTCTAACCGTTAAAAGAGACTTATCGTTAAATACCAATGAACGATTCAACGGTGAATGTGTACAAATTGGAGTAAGCATTACACACTGAAGATTTGGGTCAATAACAGGACTACCAGCCGACCAAGAATAAGCAGTCGAACCGGTTGGTGTTGAAATTATCACACCGTCCGCTCTATACCTATTAATTCTTCTATCATCACAAAAAACATCAAGGTCAATAAGTCTAATATCCTTACCACGAGCAACAACAACATCGTTCAAGCAATAACCCATAAATTTACACTCATCAACTGTTTTTGCAGTGACTTCAAGTAAAAGACGTCTATCAGTAGTAAAATCGCCTGTAATTAGCTTTTCAATAAGTTGTAATTCATTTCCTTCAAGACCTGCTAAAAAAGCTAAATTGCCTGCGTTAATGCATAATACTGGTTTTTTATGTAAAGCTGCTGTTTTAGCTGTATGAATAAAAGAACCATCGCCACCAATAGCTATCACAACATCAACCACAGAATATAAGTTATCTAAAAACTTATCATTATTAATTAAAATTGGAAAATCAACCACTGTTGATTTATCAAAGTAAAACTCAATGTTTAATTTCTCGAGATATTCTATTGTTTTAACAGTTACTTCAAGAGCTTTTTCTCTCGTAAAGTTTGGCACAATACCAATTTTCAAATTAATCACCACTTAATATTTGATGTGAACTTTCTGCAACTTGAATTATTTGCTCATTGTTAATTAAATTATTCTTTTCAGCTTGTTTTGAAATATAAAGAAGATATTCAATATTACCTTCTGGGCCACGAATTGGTGAAAAGTCAAGTCCTAATACAGAAAATCCTGTTTCAAAAGCAAAATTTACAACTTCAGTCATAACTTCAATATGAGTTGACAGTTCTCTAACAACACCTTTTTTGCCAACTTTTTCACGACCTGCTTCAAATTGTGGCTTAATTAGAGCAACACATTCAGCATTTTCTCTCAAAAAGTCATACAATACAGGCAAAATCTTCTTTAAAGAAATAAAAGATACATCAATGCTTGCAAAATCAATATCATCAGTAACAATCTCTTTTGTCAAATATCTGAAATTTGTTCTTTCAAGATTTATAACACGCTCATCAGTGCGCAGTTTCCAAGCAAGTTGACCATATCCAACATCAATAGCATAAACTTTGCTTGCACCACATTGAAGCATACAATCAGTAAAACCACCAGTTGATGCACCAATATCCATACAAATGCAGTTATCAAGCATTATAGGAAACTTTTTCATTGCCTTTTCTAATTTATAGCCACCACGACTAACAAAAGGCATTTTTTTTCCTTTAAATTCAATTTTATCAGTAACTTTTACAGAATATCCTGCTTTGGTTTCTTTTTGTCCATTAACAAAAACTTCCCCCGACATAATCAATGCCGTAGCCTTTGAACGAGTTTCAGCAAACCCTAATTCAACCAAAACAGTATCAAGTCTTTTTTTCTCAGCCATTTGTTTTCTCCATTATTTTTGCAACAATGCTTTCAACATCAAAACCATATTTATTCATCAAAGAACCAACAGACGCATGGGAGACAAACTCATCATCAACTGCAAGATGTTCATAGTCGCCTTTATATCCAACGGATAATAACATTTGTGCAAATGATTGACCTATACCACCAGATTTTTCTGATTCTTCATAGAAATAAATTTTATCGAAATCTTTTGCAATCTCGATGACTTCACTTGGGATTGGTTTCACTTTATTTAAAACAATACAACTTGTTTCAATTTTTGATTTCTTTAAAATATCAACGGCCTTTAATATTTCAGCAGAAATCCTACCATAAGAAACCAACAAAATTTTACCATTACCAAAAACATCAAAATCGTTTTCTGTTATTTCATAACCATCAGGTAGAACTGGTTCACCACCTCTTGGGTAACGAATAACAGTTAAATTTTCTGCATTGTTAATGGAATTTTCGAAATCATATCTCATTCTCTTATATGTAAAAGGAGAATATATTGCTATATCAGGAATACTGTTTAAAAGTGGTACATCCAACAAGCCCTGATGAGTAACACCATCTTCACCAACAAAGCCTGCTCGGTCAATTGCTAAAATTACCTTTTGTTTTTGAAGTGTACCATCATGCACTAATTGGTCATAAGCGCGTTGCACAAAAGATGAATATAGTGCTACAACGGGCACCATTCCACCTTTTGCAAGACCAGACGCAAATGTTATCGCGTGGCTTTCGGCAATACCGACATCATAAAATCTTTCAGGATATTTTTCCGAAAACTCTTTAAGTCCTGTACCTAACGACATTGCTGCAGTTATTGCACATATATTCTTGTTTTTCTCTGCAAGAGAACATAAACTACTACCAAATTCAGCAGAGAAATTAGTACCACTTGATTTTGGTTCACCAGTTTCAATATCAAATTTTGAAATACCGTGATAAATACTTGGTGATTTCTCAGCAAAATCATAACCTTTGCCCTTCACTGTACTTATATGTAAAAGTACAGGTGCGTTAACAACCTTTGCACCATCAAGAGCTTCACAAAGCTGTTCTATGTTATGACCATCAATTGGTCCCATATATTGAAAGCCTAATTCTTCAAAAAATGTACTCTTATACATTGAGTTTTTAAGTCTTGTTTTTACGTTAGAAATTATATTAGCAATTCCAACACCAACAACTGGAATTTTGTGAAGAGCATTTTCAGTTTTCTCTTTTAAACGATAATATTCAGGCTTTGTTCTAATTGCAGCTAAATATCTAGCCATTGAGCCAACATTTTCAGAAATAGACATTTCATTATCGTTGAGAATTACAATCAATTTTGTACCTGAACGACCTGCGTTATTAAGCGCCTCATATGCCATACCACCTGTTAATGCACCATCGCCAATAACTGCAATAGTATAATCATCTCTTCCTAAATTAAGATTAGCAGTTGCTATGCCCAAGGCAGCAGAAATTGATGTGCTAGAATGACCACTATAAAAAATATCGTGTTCACTCTCTTCGGGTGAAGTGAAACCTGAAATACCATTTTCAGTTCTTAAAGTTGAAAACTCATTGAGACGGCCTGTCAATAATTTATGTGTATATACCTGATGTCCAACATCCCAGATGATTTTATCTTTAGGTGAATTGAACATATAATGCAATGCTATTGACAACTCAACTGCGCCTAAATTTGATGACAAATGCCCACCATTTTTAGAAACGGTATCAATAAGCACTTGACGTATTTCAGTTGCAAGCACATTTAAATCTTCAATATTCAGTTTTTTTAAATCACTTGGTGAGTTAATATCACTCAAAAACTGAAATTTATCCAAAACAATTATCTCCAATCAATATTTTCTGTTTGCCATATATAAAGCAAATTCTTTAAGCGTTGTTGTATCGCCTTCAATACCTTCTAAAGCATTAATAGCTTTTTGAGTATATTCATTTACCATTTCTTTTGCTTTTTCTAAACCAAAGAATTTAACTATTGTTGATTTCTCATTCTTCTCGTCACTACCAACTGGTTTTCCGAGTGTTTCTTCATCACTAGTAATATCGAGAATATCGTCCATAATCTGAAAAGCAAGTCCTAAATTTAATGCATATTCATATGCAGCATTATTAATATCTTGTGACCACTTATCAGAAGTAAGACATCCTAACTGACAAGAAGCTATCAATAAACATCCTGTTTTTTGTTTATACATAGTTAACACATCGTCAACTGTTGGTTTTGTCTTTTCAAATTGCAAATCTAGAACTTGTCCGTCAATCATACCATTTGAATATTCTGAAAGCAATTTAACAGCATTAACAATATTAGTAGCTGGAACATTGCTTACAAGTGTAACAAGCTTAAAAGCATAAGTTAAAAGCGCATCACCTGCTAAAAGTGCATTATCTTCGCCAAAAGCAATATGACAGGATGGCTTACCACGACGCATATCGTCATTATCCATACAAGGTAAATCATCGTGAATAAGTGAATATGTGTGAATCATTTCAACAGCACAACCAAAATCAAGAGCAGCATCTAAATCACCACCACACGCTTGTGCAAATTCAAGCGCTAAAAATGGTCTGATTCTCTTACCACCATTTTTCACGCTATAGGTCATTGCATCAGCAACAACCGATTTATTAAGCAGACCTAGATGATATTCAAGTCTATTATCAATTTTTTCTGCTTGATTCTTAATATAACTGTTTAAATCAATCATTTTCTGAAACCTCATTAAGAGCAATAATTTTCTGTCGTGCATCTTTTAAAGTTTTATGACAAAACTCAGAAAGTTTTGCACCCTCTTCATATAATTTTAACGACTCTTCAAGAGAAAGAGTTCCTTCTTCAAGACTTGCTACGATTTCTTCAAGTCTTTTAATTGCCTGTTCATATGTTATATTCATTTTAACACCTCTATAATTTGCGCTTTTGCAGTGCCATTGCTAAATCTTATTTCTATTTCATCATTATTTTTAATATCTTCAACTGATGAAATAACACTATCTTTTTTCTTAACCATTGAATAACCACGGGCCAATACTTTTAACGGACTAAGATTATCAAGTGATGAGCACAAAATAGCAAATTGGTTAGCAAAATCATCTATTTTTAAGTTCATCGATTCATTTATTAAACTAACTAATGAATCCAGATAATTTTCGCAATTATCAATAATTGAAATCGGATTAGTTAAAACATCTGATTCACATAATTTTGCAAAAATGCTTTCACAATCAAAATTTTTTTCATTTATAAGTGAATCAATAGTATTTCTTAAAGATGATATATAAAAATATTGTTGATTAGCATCAGGAACAGCTAATTCTGCGGCTGCAGATGGCGTTGGAGCTCTCAAATCAGCGACAAAGTCGCAAATTGTAAAATCAGTTTCATGACCTACACCAGAAATAATTGGAATATGGGAATTATATATTGCATACGCAAGTTTTTCGTTATTGAACTCCCATAAATCTTCTGCAGAGCCACCGCCACGAGCAATAATAATTACATCAACATCATTAATTTGGTTAATTTTTTCAATAGCTCTACAAACTTGTTCAGCAGAACCATCACCTTGAACTTTAACTCCAGCAAAAATAATTTCAGCTAATGGAAATCGTCTGCCTAAAACATTCAACACATCTTGCACTGCTGCACCAGTTGGCGATGAGATAACGCCAATTTTTGAAGGCATTTTAGGGATTGGCTTTTTATGTTCTTGTGAGAATAATCCTTCATTTGCGAGTCTTTCTTTTAACTGTTCAAAAGCAAGACTTAATGAGCCGATACCATCAGGTTGCATATCATCAATATACAACTGATATTGTCCATCACGTTCATAAATCGATACTCTGCCACGAATAATAACAGACATTCCATTTTCAGGCTTAAACTTCAATCTTGATGCATTGCCTGCAAACATAACCGCTTTAATTGAAGCAGAATTATCTTTAATGCTCATATAAAGGTGTCCACTTCGATAATGGTCCACAAAATTTGAAATCTCACCAGAAACGAACACATTATTAAGGTTAGAATCCTGGTCAATTACAGATTTCGCATAACTATTTAATTGTGAAACCGTAAGAATTAAAGGTGTTTGCATAACACTATTCCTTTTTATCACAAATTGATGCTAAAACAGCTACCCCACAAGCATTATCTGATGAAAATTGTGGTTCAGCAAAAAATGCGTTGAATTTTTCTAAAAGTCTATTTTTAATAATGGTGTTAGACATAACTCCACCTGAAAAAACAATAGGTAGATTTCCATATTTATCAATTATCTCAAAAACACTATCATCAAGGGCAGAATAAATATAATCTAAACAATAAAGAGCAATATCTTCTGGTTTTTCTCCATCATCAAGCATCTTTTTACATTTGTTTTCAACACCGGAAAGACTAAAACAACCATCTCGACGAAAAACTTTTATCTTTTTATAATTAGCATTGCTCTGCAATGCTAATTTTTCGAGTTCAGGTCCGCAAGGGAAATCAAGACCTAACATAACACCTACTCTATCAACAGCTTGTCCAGCTTTAAGGTCAAGGGACTCAGATATTAAAGTGGTTTTAAAATATTTGCCACAGGGTTCAACTAAAAGTGACTGTGATGTACCACCCGACACATGAAAAGCAACAAATCTATCGTTTATCAAATCAAGTTTGTTTGATGAATACAGTGCTGCAACAATATGTCCATCCTGATGTGAAAACTGATACATTGGAATATTTAATGCACAGGATATACCAGTTGCAACAGAGATTCCAGTTAAAAAGCATGGCATATATGAATTATCAATATTGCAAGGCTTTGTTGAAACACCAACGCCCTTGATTTTTATCTGTTTATCGTCAAAAGCCTTTTTTATGAGTTGGGGCAATTGAACAGTGTGGTGAAAGACAGCGTCACTCTGTCTAATGCCCTTTTCTCCACTTTTTACTGGTAAGAGCTGTTTCAAATTAACAACAGAGTTATCTTCATCATTATATAACGCAACAGATGTTGTATAATTACTTGTATCTATTCCAAGATAATAACTCATTTTTCCTCATTCTCTCGAACATATTTACCAAGAATACCGTTGATAAAAGATGCGTCTTCTTGTGTTGCAAATTTCTTTGCAAGCTCAACAGCCTCGTTGATGGAAACACCAGTTGGAACTGATGGTACATAAAGAATTTCACAGAGAGCAAGTCTTAAAATAGCAAGAGAAACCTTTGGCAATCTTTCAACACGCCAACCAACAGAATTTTCATTAATTAATTTGTCAATTTCTTCGCAATTTTCATATGTAAGTTGCGCAACAGAGAATGCGAAAGTATTTTCTTCAATAAGTCGTGCTTCAACAGCATTTTCAACAATTTCTTGTATTGTAAGTTCATCATTGAAAATCTTTTCAAAAATTAGAGTAAACGCAAGTTCTCTTTCTTCTTTTCTTGTCATAAAATCCTCCAAAATAATAACGCTCCCCGTCAGAAAAAAGACAGGGAGTGTTCTAAATTTTCTGCGGTACGAATGTATATACATATAATTTGTGTATATTTTATCATTTTATCCGCTAAATTTCAATAGTAAATACAAATATTATTTTAGTTCTATTATGGTAATGTTTTCAGCCTTAACATTTGATTTTGTTAATATTATATCTTTAATTTTAATAAGCATTTTCTCATCAATTGTGCCCTTTGGCACAATCACTTCTGCTGAATCATAATCAATCGTTACCAAACATTCTTTTGAAGTCTGGGCAGTAATCAAATTCTCACAATCAGCTTCTAGTTTTATATATTCTGATAAACTTGTAAGTTTTTCTCTTGAGGAAGCTTTTGTATCTTCGTCTGTTGCAGCATCATCAATTAATGCTTGCAGAGATTCTTTTGCACTATCGTGCGCTTTTGTACGATTGAGTCGAGCGTTTTCAAAATAATTATTTGATACAGATGTTCCATTAACTAATTGTGCATCTCCTAAACTTACATTATTTGTTACTTCTGGTTCTTGATTTTGCAAGCCATTTGGTTTTGTGTAATACCAATTCACAAACACGGCAAGTGCCAATGAAAAAGTTAAAGTAAATGCTAAAATATGTTTTCTACTGATAATTTTGCTTTTCATAAATTTACTCCCTTTCAGATGTTAATTTTGATATTGATATTCGTGCAGTACTTACATTAAGGACCGCACTTACTGTTGAATATATCTGTTGTTGGACTAAAGGATTATCGCCACCATCACAAACAACGGCAACCCCCCTGATTTTAGGTTCAAAGGTTTTTATCAAAAGTCCAGAGTCACTATTATCTTGTTCAATTATTACAAAACTGCTTTTACTGTCAGAGTTTTCTGAGTCTTTATTTGTTTTTTTTGTGCCGTTCTGATTTTGTGCATAAACATATTCTGTTGTCTCAGCAAGTGTTATCATAACTCTAACCTCACCTGCTCCATCAATAGAGTTAACAATTTCTTCAACTCTTTTTTCTAAGTAATCACAATATTCATATGAATCCATATTCTGTGTATATTTCTTTTCTTCATCAACAGAACCATCGATATTTGCTTCAGAAACTGCAATTAAGAAAACACCTAAAAAACCTATAACAACCAATAGCAATATTTTCTTATCTTTTTTTAATAAATCAAATACTTTTTTAAAATCAATCTTGTTTTTCAATTAACACTCACCTCAAATCCAAACTCGTTTTTTAATATGTTTTCAATTTTATCGGACTTAGTTGGTGTATCAATCTCAACTTCTATTTTATTAACTACTAAACTATCGTCATCAATATATGAATCAATATCAACTGAAACTATATTAACATTATTATCTTCACAAACGCTTTTAATTGTTGTAATGATAATCTGCTCAAAATTTTCTTTGGAAAACTCACTCATCTCAATATTATCAAAATCAAAATTTGTTCCCAGACTTTCGATATTAGATAACGGAATAATTGTGTAAAACAAAACAAAAACTGACAAAAAAACATTAATTGCTTTTTTAAAATTTGTGTTAGATAAAAAGACATGAAAAATGCCAGTTATAGCAGTTGCACCACAAAGAGATAAAAACCATTGTTTAATCGGTTCCATTTTAACCTCGCATTATTAAAATAACTCCTGTTGAAATAACTAAAGTAAATGTAATAAAAAAAACAATTATATTCAGCAGTGAAATAATTGATGACAAGCTGTCTAGTATTTCTGTAGTATTATCAATATTCAACATTGATGATACTATTGAGCAAAAGTTTAACACGAAATACCATATAAGCAGTTCAATCATTACGGGCAGATTTATGAGTATAATTGCAATAATAATGAAAACACCAAAAGAATTTTTCATTATTAAAAAACTGCTGAACACCGATGATAATGCGTCGCCTACGCCACCACCAACAATAGGTATAAATGCACCGGATATAAACCGGATTCCTTTTAGCATAACGCTGTCAGATGAGCTTGCAAGAATACTTTGAGTTGTTAAAAGGCCTGTAAAAATTGTTGAGAATAATGATAAAGCTATTATTAATAATCTTTTTATTGTTTTTATTATTCTAGTTCGATAGTTTTCCAATGAAAAAGACGATAAAATGTTAAATGACAATAAGCAAGTTATAATTGGGACAAGTATTTTATCCGCTGTTGTTGTAATCACAGCTGATAAAAAAATAGTAAAAGAATTATATGTAAAAGCCATGGCAGGATTTCGTGTAGCAATAATTGCAGCACACATTATTGGCAAATAAGCATCAACAAAAATGCAAGTTGTCTTAACAGCTGCAACAGCATCGTTTAGCATTCGAACAACTGATACAATTACGATTGATATAATTGTTAAAGCTGAGACAAAATGTATAACCTTTATTACGGAGTTTGAATTGTCAATAAAAGAAACAGTTATTGCCGTTATAATTAGAACAACAATAATTAGGACGACCTTTTTTACAATATCACTACCTGTTGTAACTACAGTCTTTAATAAAAACTTTATAGCCCGCATTGGTGTGATTTCATATAAATCATTAATTGAGATTTCGTCAACACCCAATTCATTTAGAAATTCTTTTGTACGGTCATCAAGAGATTGCCACAAATCATTTGCCTCTTCTTTAAAATCAGTAGCAAAACCCGGAATATTAAAAATTGATAAAAGCAAAAAAGTAGTTATAAGAATTAAAATTATTTTCTTCATTTAATTTATAATTTCAACACAAAATGCAACCAAGCTATTCATCATTGGAAAACTTAAAATAATGATGAACAATTTTGCTGATATTTCAACAACTCTTGCAAGTGCATTTTCGTTATTATCCTTTAAAATATCGCAAATAAAATCAGAAACAATTGCAATGCCAGCTACTTTAACAAGTGATTTAATATGTAACCCATCAATTTCAAGAGAAGAAAACATATTGATAACACTTGCAACAAATTCGCTTAAACTGTCGCTGATAGCGAGAAAAATTATAACTATTACCGCTAATCTCAAAAAGAAAATAAATTCGTTGCTATTATTTTTCAAAAGCAAAGATAGAAAAATAAAAACCAAAGCGACAGCAGAAATTTTTATTAATATTGTCATAGACTAAAAATTGATTCTATTTCTTCAAACACTTCACTTAACTGTGGAATTATCATTGCAATAATTACAATAATTCCCGTCAATACTGTAAGTGTAGCAAACTCCTCACGACCCGCTTTTGAAAGCATCTGTTGCAACACTGCAACAATTAATCCTATTCCTGCAATTTTAAAAAGAAAAGTAATATCCATTTTTTCACCTAAACAACAGCAATTGATAATATAAGTCCTAAACCAACCGTTAAAGCGGTTTGACTTTTACATTTTATTTTTTCTTGTGACTCTAACAGCAAAAGTTTATGTTTAAAAAACTCTTTATAAGTTTTACAGTTTAATATCTGACCATTGACATCAGACTTACCAAACCCTGAAAAAAAGCCTTTTAAAAGTTCAATATCTTCATCATCAAATGTAACCATAATATTTAGGTCATTAAAAACTTCATTGCAAATAGAATCAAAATCACAAATATCTGTCATTCTATTTTTTATTACATCAATAAAATCCAAATTATTATAGTTAGAGTTTACTGATAAATTCATAATCAAATCTGCCAGTTTAAGATTTGAATAATTAATTTGAATTTCAATATTTTCAATCATCAAAACACACTGTCTTATTGATACTGTATGACTTTTAATTTGCTTTGTTGAGTGCAAGGTCACTACAAAACTTATTATTAAAATTATAATCGCAAAAACTAATCTCATTTTTTTGTCTTTCTATCATATAGATATTTGAAATCTCTCCGGGTTTTCTTGCATCGCTCAATAAAACAACTGTATCAAAATCCGCTTCATTAACCAATAATTTAAAAACATTTTTTCTTTTCAACTCGTTCAAATCACTTGAATGTATTGAAACCACATATTTAATACCGGAGTTCATTCCGTCAATTATTTTTAAAACTTCGTTTACACTGGCAATTTCGTCACAGATAATAAAATCGGGTGAAAGCGTACGCATGGCGATTGTTATACCTTTATCCTTTTCAAAACCTGACAAAACATCTGTATTGGGTCCTGAAAAATCATTTGGCGATATTTCGTTTCTCTCGTCAATAATACACACTTTATAATATTTCCCCGTTCTTCCTGACGAAAGTTGATATGCTATATCTTTTAACATAGTGGTTTTACCACAGTTAGGCGGACCAACAATCAAAATATTTTTGATTCCTTGTCTTTGAAAATAGTCAAAAACGGCATCTGAAATATTTAATTTATTGCGCGGTATTCTTATGTTTATTGAATTGATATCTTTAACTGATTTTATATTCCCGTCTTCATAAACGGCTGTTCCCGAGACCCCCACTCTAGAGCCATTTTTAAGTGTTATAAACCCATTAGAAATATTTTCTATCTGAGTGTGCATCGAATATCCGCACATTTTATTTATTGTATCAACAAGTTCATTTTCAGTGGGTACTACACAGTTATTAGACACTATATAAGTTGTCTTTGAATTTGATGTTAAAAAACTTGATTCACCATTACTTACAATCGCAACGGGCTTATTCTTTCTCAACCTAATTTCTTGAATATTCTCAATAGTTGCTTCATTTAATTCCTCGATTATTTTTTTAATTCTTGGTGAAATAAATGAAACTGTGTAACTAAAACTCGCCATATAAGATTTGTCCATAATATCACCTCGGTAATATTATGATTACTTGTCCCCCATTAGAACAAAACTTTCTTGAAATGCAAAACCTAATATGATATACTGAATAGTAGTAATTTTTGAAAGGTGTTATTTAATGTTTAGGAATGCTAAAAATAAGATTAGTGATAATAAATTCACACTTATATCTGGTGGAATTGCATTGTTTGTAATTTTACTTGTGTATTTTTGTTATGAAATAATCCCCTTTGGTGACAGAACTATTTATAGAATGGATTTATATCACCAATATGGTCCATTATTTACAGAACTCTATGACCGACTTACATCTGGTGAATCTTTGATATATTCATGGAACACAGGCCTTGGAAGTTCTTTTTTAGGAAACTTCTATAACTATTTATCAAGCCCAATTTCATTAATTGTATTGATATTTGGACACAAAAATACATTTGAAGCCGTTGCTGCAATGATTGCTATCAAATGTGTTTTAAGTTCTATGTCAATGGCGAACTATTTGAAAAAATCACAAAACATAAACTCACTGTATAGCTCTGCTTTTGGTGTTTTATATGCTTTTTGTGGTTATTTCATTGCATATTATTGGAATGTAATGTGGATTGATGCAATGTACCTTCTTCCCTTTGTTATCATTGGAATTGAACAAATTATAGATACTGGTAAAACAAGAACATATTTCTTTGCATTAATTCTAACAATCTTTTCAAACTACTATATTGGATTTATGGTATGCATCTTCTCATGCATATATTTTATTTACTACTATGTATGTTCGTTAGATGAAATCAACAATAAAAAGAAAAATTTACCAAAAGGTGAACTTTTTATCGATAAACTTGCAAATTCATTTTTCTTCCGTAGTGGATTAAAATTTGCATTTTCTTCTTTTGCCGCTGTAACAGTATTGTTGTTTATGATTATTCCATTGGCATATGTTTTACAATCATCGTCAGCAACTACTGGAAGTGCACCTACTGAGCAAGAATTTTATTTCAACATTTTTGATTTTGTTTCAAACCACTTAGCAAGTCTTGAACCAACAATCAGAAGTAGTGGCGACGATGTTTTGCCAAATGTTTATTGTGGAATTCTTACTGTTATCCTACTTCCACTTTATATGTTTTCAAATAAAATTTCATCAACAGAAAAAGCAGCATCAGCAGTTTTGCTCGCTGTAATGTATTTTAGCTTTAACTTAAACTATGTTAACTTTTTTTGGCATGGATTGCATTTTCCAAACGACTTACCCTACAGACAATCTTTTATGTATTCTTTCATTTTGATTGTCATGGCAGCAAAAGTACTTAAAAATCTTTACGAGTTTAACAAGAAGCAAATTCTTGCAGTAGGTATTGCAATTATTGCCTATATTGTATTAGTACAAGAAATGCAAACAAACAAAGTTACTGACTCAACAATTTATATTAGTATCGTGTTTGTATTTCTTTTCACTATTGTACTTGGTCTTATTACAAGCAAAAGAAATCAAGCATTTGCATTATCAGTTATGCTTGTATGCTCAGTTGCAGCTGAATCTATTACGGCTAATACAGACCATTATGTTGCAAACCAAAGCAAAGAGTCATTTTCAAGCGATTATGATGACTTTAAGGCGCTTCAATCGAAGATTGCCGATATTGATGAAAGTTTATTCTATCGTGAAGAAACAACAAAAAACAGAGCAAGAATGGACCCAAGCTGGTATGACTATAATGGTGTGTCAATCTTCTCTTCAATGGCATATGAAAAGGTTGCTAATTTGCAAAAATATATAGGTCTTTATGGAAATAAAATTAACAGTTTCACTTATAATCCACAAACTCCTGTATATAACTCAATGTTTTCATTAAAATATATCTATGATAAGAGTGATTATCTTACAGATGGTGAATATTACACATTAAAAGATAGCAATGACACATTCACTGCTTACGAAAACAACTATATGCTCAATATAGGCTACCCTGTTTCAAAGGATATTTTAGAATGGGATGCTTCTATTGCTGACAATCCCGTAATCGCTCAAGAAGAATTGTTTAAAGCAACAACGGGTGTTGAAGGAATATATGAAAGAATAGATAATTTTGAAATTATCTATGGTAACATTCTCTCGTTAGACAGAGAACTAGTAAAAACTGGTTCATTTGTTATGAATAAAATTTCAAATGAATTTGATGGTTCAATAACCATTGAATTAACCGCAAAGGATAATAGAAATATTTATGTCTATGTATATTCAAGAAATCTTGATACTGTTTCAATTCTTTCACCAAGTTATAGTAACACAATGAATGTCATTGACGGTTATATTCTCGACCTAGGTAAACACGAAATTGGCGAAACTATTTCTATTGAAATGCCCTTAAAAGATGGTGTTTCATACGCTAATGTTGATTTTGTTGCATTCAATGTAAATCAAGATAGATTTGTTGAAGGTTATGAAAAACTCAAAAATGGTCAACTTGAATACACAAAATTTGATGACACAGTAATTGAAGGTTCTTTTATTGCAGAAAAAGATGAAGTGCTTTTCACCACAATTCCTTATGATATTGGCTGGAGTGTCTATATTGACGGTGAAAAAATTAAAAAAGATGATATCGTCAAAATATCTGATAGCTTATTAGGTGTGAAAACAACTCGTGGTGAGCATTCAATAAAATTTGTTTACCAAGCAAAATTCTTAAACGAAACATTAATTATTTCTGGCATATTCATTCTTCTTTTGTTTGTTAGATTTATATTAAGAGAAAAGCAACTTTTAATATATAAAAACAAAAAAGAAACTCTTTGGGAAAGAGCTTTAAAAACCGAAGTCAGACAAGAAAATTTAATTGATGAAGAAATAATAATTGAATTTGATGCAGATGAATAACAAAAAATTCCCTTTCATTTTTGAAAGGGAATTTTTTGTTTTATAATACTTTATTCAAGTATGTTCCTGTATATGACTTTTTACACTTTGCAACTTTTTCGGGTGTTCCACAAACAACAACCTTGCCACCTTTGTCGCCGCCTTCGGGTCCTAAATCAACAATGTAATCCGCTGTTTTAATAACATCAAGATTATGTTCAATAACAACAACTGTATTGCCAGAATCCACAATTCTTTGAAGAACTTCTATAAGTTTATGCACATCAGCAGTATGCAAACCTGTTGTAGGCTCATCAAGAATATATATAGTTTTACCAGTAGAACGCTTTGATAGCTCAGTTGCAAGTTTTACTCGTTGCGCCTCACCACCAGAAAGTGTTGTAGCAGATTGGCCAAGTTTCACATATCCCAGACCAACATCATATAAAGTCTGCAATTTGCGTTTAATTTTTGGAATGTTCTCAAAGAAGCCAAGTGCTTCTTCAACCGTCATTTCTAAAACATCAAAAATATTCTTACCTTTATATTTCACTTCAAGTGTTTCACGATTATATCTTGCACCATTGCACACTTCACAAGGCACATATACATCTGCTAAGAAATGCATCTCAATCTTAACAATACCATCACCCTCACAAGCTTCGCAACGACCACCTTTAACATTAAATGAAAAGCGACCTGAATTATATCCGCGAACTTTTGCTTCTTGAGTTGATGCAAACAACTCTCGAATATCTGTAAAAACACCCGTGTATGTTGCAGGGTTTGACCTTGGAGTTCTACCTATCGGTGATTGGTCAATATTAATCACTTTATCCAAGTGTTCAATACCAACCATGGACTCAAAGTTACCAGTTGGTTTTTTCGCATTGTTAAGTTCATTTGCAAGATGTTTATAAAGTATTTCATTTATAAGCGAAGATTTGCCCGAGCCCGATACACCAGTTACACAGTTGAAACAACCAAGAGGAAAACTGACATCAATATTTTTTAGGTTATTCTCGTGAGCACCTTTAATTGTTAGTGCATTACCATTACCGCTTCTTCGTTTTTCTGGTACAGGTATTTTTCTTTCACCAGAAAGATATTTACCTGTAATAGAGTCTTTACAACTAATAATATCATCAACTGTACCTGCGCAAACAACTTCACCGCCATGAACACCTGCACCAGGACCGATATCAACTATATAATCAGCCGAACGCATTGTATCTTCGTCGTGTTCAACCACAATAAGAGTATTGCCTAAATCGCGAAGGCGCTCTAATGTTGCGAGGAGTTTATCATTGTCGCGTTGATGTAAGCCGATGCTAGGTTCATCAAGAATATAAACAACACCCATTAGCGATGAGCCAATTTGTGTTGCAAGTCTGATACGCTGACTCTCTCCACCCGAAAGTGTTCCAGAAGAACGAGACAGTGTAAGATATTCAAGACCAACACTTTTCAAGAAATTGAGTCGGCTATTAATTTCTTTTAAAATTGATTTAGAAATAAATTTATCTTTGTCACTTAATTCTAAATTATTTACAAAATCAATAGCATCTGTAATTGACATATCACAGAATTCACTAATATTCTTGCCACCAACTGTAACAGACAAAATTTCTGGTTTAAGCCTCGTGCCGTTGCAATCAGGACATTTGCAAGCAGTCATAACCTGCTCAATTTCCCATCTAGCCCAATCACTTGTTGTTTCTTTATATCTTCTTTCAAGATTATTGATAATACCCTCAAACTCTGACATATAAGTACCAGAACCATAAAGAGTTGAACGAGTCATCTTCATTTTATGGTTTGTACCATAAAGAATTGCATTTAAGCCTTGTTCTGAAATATCTTTTATTGGTGTTTTAAGTGTAAAACCATATTCATTACCAATAGCGTTGTAATACATAGCAGAGATTGAGCCTTTTTCGGCTTTTCCCCAACCACTTGCGCAGATTGCACCTTCACTAATCGAAAGGTTTTTATTTGGTATTACAAGGTCTGGACTAACCTTTAAAAATGTACCTAAACCAGTACAAGTCTGACAAGCACCATAAGGGTTATTGAAAGAGAACATTCTTGGCGACAATTCATCAACACTAATGCCATGTTCAGGACAAGCATAATTAAGTGAATAAAGATATTCTTTATCGCCAATAACATCAATTATAACATTGCCACCTGAATGCTCTGTTGTAGTTTCGATTGAGTCTGCGAGTCTTGTACGAATTCCGTCTTTTACAACAAGTCTGTCAACGATAATTTCTATTGTATGTTTATATGTTTTAGCGAGCTTCATATCTTCAACAATTTCTGTAACTTCGCCGTCAATTCTTGCTCTGACAAAGCCTGCTTTCAATGCATTTGCGAGTTCTTTAGCATGTTCACCTTTCTTACCACGAACAACTGGTGAGAGAATCTGAAATTTTGTACCCTCTGGTAAACTCATAATGCTATCAACAATTTGGTCAACAGTTTGTTGCTTAATTTCTCTACCACATACAGGACAATGCGGGATACCAATTCGAGCGTATAAAAGACGTAAATAGTCGTAAATCTCCGTTACAGTTCCAACTGTTGAACGGGGATTTTTTGATGTTGTCTTCTGGTCAATGGAAATAGCTGGAGAAAGCCCTTCAATAGACTCTACATTTGGTTTTTCCATCTGTCCTAAAAACATTCTTGCATAAGATGACAATGACTCTATATAGCGTCTCTGCCCTTCTGCATAGATTGTGTCAAAAGCTAAAGAAGATTTACCAGAACCTGAGAGACCTGTTAAAACAACAAGTTTATCTCTAGGAATTTCAACATCAATGTTTTTAAGATTATTTTCTTTTGCACCTTTAATAATTATTTTATCGTGTGTCATTTATTTCTCCGATTTAAGTTTTTCAAT
>CALBNX010000080.1 GCA_937896885.1 uncultured Clostridia bacterium | reverse complement strand
GGCACCGTCAATAATAGAAACCATATCGCCAACCTCATAGTCGATTTTAACGACTTTCTTTTCAACGCCCATTGCATAAACCTCTGCATCTGTGAGAGGCACGGGTTTGCTCTCTGGGCCAACGAAACCTGTAACACCGCGAGTGTTGCGGATAACATACCAAGTATCGTCTGTCATTTCAAGGTCGCCTGTGTCTTCGTCTTCAAAAACTGCAACCTTAACCATTACGTAGCCGGGGAAAATTTTTCTTTCAACTTCCCTTTTCTGGTCATCCTTGATTTCAGTAACGATTTCTGTTGGAACCTTTACTTCAAGAATGAGGTCGTGCATTTTACGATTTTCAACAATCTTTTCAATGTTTGTTGCTACTTTATTCTCATAACCTGAATAGGTATGTACGACATACCATTTGGAGATTTCTGCCATAACTTAATCTCCTTTCGATTATTTCATTAAGAACAAGCTAATCATTTCTTTTGTTGTAGCTTCGTCCTGTGAATTTGCAAGGCCTACAAGTCCGTCAATAATAGTTGAAAGACCTGTGTCAATACCCCAAATTGCGAGACCTACGATTGCTACGATAACAATAACAACAATAGAATTGTTAAGAACTGTTTTACCAGATGGCCATGTGACTTTTTTCCACTCGCCCTTGAAGTCTTTAAAGAACTTTTTGATTGCGGGACCTACTTTTTTAAAGGGATTTTCCTTTTTCTTTGCAGGAGCCTTGTCCTTCTTAACCTCAGCAGTGGTCTTTTCTTTCTTGTCAGACATTTCACTAACCTCCGGATTACTTTGTTTCCCTATGAAGAGTGTGTTTCTTGCAGAATCTGCAGTACTTGTTCATCTCAAGTCTGTCGGGAGTGTTCTTCTTGTTTTTCTTTGTGTTGTAGTTGCGCTGTTTGCACTCTGTGCAAGCTAATGTGATTTTTACTCTCATTGTTCGGCACCTCCGTTAATGTGTTATCTGAAAAATCAGCAGATAACTTGTGTATAGCCTTCCTCTATAAAAATGGGCACAAAAATAAAGCCCTCTTTTTGAGGTATCGGTATTGTATCATAATGTCAAATGGTTGTCAATAGGGATTTGGAAATATTTTTTGAATTCGAAATTCGTAATTCGTAATGCGAAATTATGGCGGGAGCTGAGCCCCCGCCTTACTATTATTCTACTATCCATTTAAAATAGGCAAATGGAGTTAAATCGATTATCATATATCTTGGTAATGCATATTTGTTATCGTTTGGGGTTAAGTGGCGGAAATGGTTATAGTCAAAGGCAAGTTTTACGCCAGCCTCATTTAAAACCTCATCAATTCCGTTAGCTCGTCTGCCGTAGGGAAAGGCAAAATATGTATCGTCAATTAAGTTTGTATTAAAATCTGCGAGGAGTTCTTCGTCGTTAAGCTCTTGTATGATTTTACGGTTAACCCCCTCTTTTGATTTGCGATGAAGATTATGAGAATGGGAATAATACTCAACATTTTCGGTATTCACAATATCTTCTGTCTTTAGAAATTTTTCTTTATCGTCAGTTAAGTGCTTGCCGATTACAAAGCAAGTACCTTTGAAGTGATATTTTTCTAAAATTGGTTTTACCACATCATTGAAATTCTTATAGCCGTCGTCAAATGTGAGAACTACTGATTTTTCGGAGATTTCGAGCGCACCGTTAATATAAGAATAGACTTCATCCATTGAATATGTAGTAAATCCGTTGTCATAAAGGTATTTTATATGCTTTTCAAACATTGAGACGGATATTGTGTAAATATCGTCTTTATAAATTGTTTCTTTTTCTTCATCACTTACCACCCCGTGATATGCAAGCACACAAAGTCCGTCGCGGGTGACATAATGAGGAATAATTATTTTAACAAGGAAAAGAGCTACAATAGAAATACATAATATAATCGAAACGACTTTAATTAGTTTTTTTGATTTCAATTAGCTCACTCCCTTTTATATATTACAAATAGAATATAGCATTTTCGACAAATATTGTCAATTTTCAAGGTTTACCACCTCATCCACCGCCCTCATCAGAGGGAGGAATGAATCCCACCACCGCTTACGCGGTTCCCCCAATTACTCGCCTGCCGGCTCAGACAGCGCTAATTCAGCGTCCACCGAACGCTCGCGCCCTTTGACGAGGGAGGCTCAAATATGACTAAATATTATAGTATAATAAATTTACCTTTTTATTTATTTTGACAAAAGTGGATTTTTTGCAGTTTTTTTATTGACGAGGAGTGGGTTTTATGATAAAATTTTGAAAGTAATTTTAAGGAGTGGCAGTAATGTTCAAAATTCGACAGACAAAAGCGAATATGTGTTCGGGTTCTGTTGGTATTACTGTTTCTTCTTCTCATTTATTATTTGTATTTTAAGCGACGGATTTTCCGCCGCTATTTTTTTGCATTTTTTTACATTGTTCTTATTGAACTGTATAAAATAATATAGTATAATATTTGATTAAGATAAACGAAAGGCTGGTGTGAATTTTGAAAGCTTATTTAATGCTTGAAGACGGTACTGTTTTTACAGGTGTTGCCGCCGGAAAATTCAAAGAAACTGTATGTGAAGTTGTATTCAACACATCAATGACCGGATATGTTGAAATGCTCTCTGACCCCAGTAACAAGGGTTTGGGCGTTGTAATGACTTATCCGCTTATTGGTAACTACGGTGTATGCCACGAGGATATGGAGAATGAGAAGCTTTTCCCCGCTGCTTTGTTCGTTCACGAGCTTTGCGGTAAGCCCTCAAACTTCAGAAGTGAAATGACAATCAACGGTTTCCTCACAAAATACTCAATCCCCTGCATTAAGGGTCTTGATACACGCGAAATCGTTATGCACATCCGCGAAAATGGTGCAATGAAGGGTATTGTTACAGACGATATTTCTGACAAAGATGCTCTTCTTAATAAAATTAAGGATTACAAATGCGACTATTCATTCCAGCAGGATGAAGCAAAGGCAATAAGCGTTGAGGGTGCAAAGCTTGCATTTCTTGACCTTGGAGCTCGCAACAGTATGGTTAATGCTTTTGCAAAGAACGGATTTGCGGTAACACGCTTCCCTGCCACAACAACTGCAGATGAAATTCTCGCAGGCGAATTTGAGGCTATTGTAATCTCAAACGGTGCAGAAAATGAAGATGCTTATGCAAATCTTGATGAGATTAAAAAGCTTTGCGACAGCGGTCTTCCCGTATTTGCAATGGGACTTGGTCATCAGCTTGTAGCCCTTGCTAACGGCGGTAAGATTGAAAAGATGGCTTACGGTCACCGCGGTGCAAACTATCCCGTAAAATTCGTTGATTTTGACAAGACATTTATTACATCACACAACCACGGCTACACAGTAAGTGAAGCACCCGCAAATGCAGAGGTTATGTGTGTTAACGTAAATGACAAGACTATTGAGGGTCTTAAATATACGGACAAGCCAATTATTTCAGTTCAGTTTGCACCCGACACCTGCAAAGGTCCAAACACATCATTTATGTTCGGCGATTTTATGAAGATGGTTAAGGAGGGCAAATAAGATGTTAGATAAAAGCATTAAAAAGGTAATGGTTATCGGTTCTGGTCCAATTATTATCGGTCAGGCTGCTGAATTTGACTATGCCGGCACTCAGGCTTGTCGCTCTCTTAAAGAAGAAGGCGTTGAAGTTGTTCTTGTAAACTCTAACCCTGCTACTATTATGACTGACGGTGACATTGCAGACAAGGTTTATATTGAGCCACTTACAATTCCTACGCTTACAAAGATTATTGAAAAAGAAAAGCCTGACTCACTTCTCCCCTCTCTTGGTGGACAAACAGGTCTTAACCTTGCTATGGAATTAAATGAGTTAGGAATCTTGAAAGAAAATAATGTTCGTCTTATCGGTATCAATGCCGAATCAATTAAAAAAGCTGAAGACAGACAAGAATTTAAAGACACAATGGAAGCTATCGGCGAGCCTTGTATTGAATCTCTCGTTGTTGAAACAGTTGAAGACGCACTTGAGTTTTCTGCTAAGATTGGCTACCCTGTTATTGTTCGTCCAGCATACACACTCGGTGGTACTGGTGGTGGTATTGCATATGATGAAGCACAACTTCACGAAATTGCATCAAATGGTATCCGTCTTTCTCGTGTAAATCAAGTTCTTATTGAGAAATGTATTTCAGGTTGGAAAGAAATTGAGTTTGAAACAATGCGTGACTCAAAGGGTAACTGCATCACAATCTGTTCAATGGAAAATATGGACCCTGTTGGTATTCACACTGGTGACTCAATCGTTGTTGCTCCTGCACAGACACTTATGGATAAAGAGTATTCAATGCTTCGTAATGCTGCTCTCAACATTATTGATGCACTTGATATTCAGGGTGGTTGTAATGTTCAGTTTGCACTTCACCCAACATCATTTAAATATGCAGTTATTGAAGTTAACCCTCGTGTTTCTCGTTCATCTGCGCTTGCATCTAAAGCAACAGGTTTCCCAATCGCGAGAGTTGCATCAAAAATCGCTCTCGGTTTAGGTCTTGACGAAATTCCTAATGCTGTTACAGGCAAGACATTTGCATCATTTGAACCTACAATCGACTATATCGTATGTAAGTTCCCTAAATGGCCATTTGATAAGTTTGTTACTGCCAAGAAAACACTTGGTACACAAATGAAGGCTACCGGTGAAGTAATGTCTATTGCCCGCACTTTCGAAGCAGCACTTCACAAATCACTTCACTCTCTTGAAGAAAACAAAGAGTCACTTCTTCTCGACTCACTTATGGAAATGAGCAAAGAAGAAGTTCACGAGCAACTTTATAATGTTGACAATATGCGTGTTTATACTATCGCAGTTGCAATTTATAAGGGTATTTCACTTGAAGAAATCCACGACATCACAAAGATTGATATGTGGTTCTTGAATAAAATCAAAAACATTGTTGAGATGGAAAAAGTTCTCAAATCAGGTAAATGCGACAGAGAAACTCTTTTCGCTGCTAAGAAAATGGGCTTTACTGATAATGTTATCGCTAAAAATGTCGGTACAACAAAGAGTGCTATCAAGCACATGAGAAAGCTCTGGAACATTATACCTTCATTCTCAATCGTTGATACTTGTGCTGCTGAATTTAAAGCACAGACTCCATATTACTATTCAGATTACGGTATTGCTAACGAAGTTAACCCAAAAACTGATAAAAAGAAAATTATGGTATTAGGTTCTGGTCCTATCCGTATCGGTCAGGGTGTTGAATTTGACTACTGTTCAGTTCATTCAGTTTGGGCACTTAAAAAAGCAGGTTGTGAAGCAATTATCGTAAACAACAACCCTGAAACAGTTTCAACTGACTTTGACGTTTCTGATAAGCTATATTTCGAGCCACTTACACCTGAATATGTTACAAGCATTGTTGAACTTGAAAATCCTGACGGTGCTATTGTTCAGTTTGGTGGACAGACTGCTATTAAGCTTACAAAGACACTTAATGATTTAGGTGTTAAGATTCTCGGTACTGATGCAGACCATGTTGACGCCGCTGAAGACAGAGAGAGATTTGACGAAATTCTTGAATTCTGTGATATTGCTCGTCCAAAGGGACAGACAGTCTTCACAACACAAGAAGCTATTGCGGCTGCACATTCACTCGGCTACCCTGTTCTTGTTCGACCAAGCTATGTTCTTGGTGGACAAGGTATGCAGATTGCTGCAAGCGATGAAGATATCGTTGAATTTATGGATATTATCACAAGAACAATCCCTGACCTTTCAGAACACCCTGTTCTTGTTGACAAATACCTTATGGGTCAGGAAGTTGAAGTTGACGCTATCTGCGACGGCAAGGATATTCTTATCCCTGGTATTATGGAACACATTGACCGTGCAGGTATTCACTCAGGTGACTCAATTTCAGTTTATCCTGCAGTTACGCTCTCACCTAAAGTACAGAAAACTATTGTTGATTATACAAAGAGACTTGCTTCTGCATTGCACGTTATCGGTATGATGAACATACAATTTATTGTGCTTCGTGAAACCGTTTATATTATCGAAGTTAACCCACGTTCTTCAAGAACTGTTCCTTACATCTCAAAGGTTACAGGTATTCCTGCAATCTCACTCGCAACAAGAGCAATGCTCGGTGAAAGAATTGCTGATATGGGATATGGCACAGGTCTTTATAAGAACAGCGGTTATTATGCAATTAAACTTCCTGTATTCTCATTCGAAAAGATTATCGGCGCTGACACTTCATTAGGTCCTGAAATGAAATCAACCGGTGAAGTTCTTGGTATTTCAACTGACTACAACGAAGCTCTTCTCAAAGCCTTTGAGGGTGGCGGAGTTTCAATGCCAAAGAACGCTAAGATTGTTGTTACTGTTCGTGATAAGGATAAAGCAGAAATCGGTGAAATGCTTAAAGAATTCAAGGATTCTGAATTTGAATTCTATGCAACACCTGGTACTTGCAAGGCTATTCGCAAAGCAGGAATCGAATGTAAAGAAGTTAATCCACTTACAGGCGCATCACCTAACATTATGGATATGCTTCAAAACGGTGAAGTTTCACTAATTATCAACACACCAACACACGGACGTCTTGCAGACCGTGACGGCTTCAAACTTCGTCGTCTTGCTGTTGAATCAGGCACATCTTGTCTTACATCTCTCGATGCTGCACTCAGCGTTATGAGAAGTACATTCATTGTTCCTGACGGTAAAATGAGTCTTACTGACATTGCAACACTTAAAATAAATAATTAACATAAATCATATAATTAAACAGAAAAGTTGAAATGGGCAAAACTCATTTCAACTTTCTGCATTATTATTTGGAGATGTTTGTTATGGCGTATAATATTATTGACTATGCACTTTTAAATGCTCACAAGGATTTTGACACACTTCCTTTTTCTAAAATTGACGGTTTAATTTTTGCTCAACTTGCGTATGTAAGTTACGATAATCTTGTTCCTGATACAAAAAGCAGAAACAAGGGCTTATATCTTTCAGAAATTGCTGAATGCGATGATTATGAAGCTCTTTTTCCCCTTGAAAGAACAGCTGAAAGAAACAAGAAATTACTAAATGCCGTGGCTTATAGCAAAAGATATGGTAAAGTTCGTGTGAACTATTATCAAGATATTCTCGACTATGAGCAAGACACTCAATTCTGTGCAATTACTTTTATTTTACCTAACGGTGATGGTTGCATTGCATTCAGAGGCACGGATTCAACTATTACAGGTTGGAAAGAGAATTTTAATATGCTCTATATGTCCCCTGTTGCTGCACAGAAATTATCTGTACCCTATGTTGAACAAGTGTCAAAGAAGATTAAAGGTAATATCACACTTGTTGGTCATTCAAAAGGTGGCAATTTAGCTATTTATTCGGGTACAATGTGCTCACCAAAAGTAAAGAATAAAATCGTTGAAATTCAAAGTTTTGACAGTCCTGGATTTAGTGAAGAGTTTATAAACTCTGACAACTATATACAAACTGAACCAAAAATCACCAAGCTTATTCCTGAAGAATCAATATTCGGCTTGCTTCTTAATAATCGCGACACATATCGTATTATCAAGAGTGATGGCTCGGGTGTTTTACAACACGACCCATTCTTATGGCAAATCGAAAATGATGATTTCATAAGCGGTGAAAAGGTTTATATGCGTTCACAATTCATTGATAACACCTTCAATGATTGGGTATATAACTCTGACCCAAATCAGAGAAAAATGTTTGTTGAAGCAATGTTTGACATTATCGAGTCAACAAATGCAGAAAATGCAGAGAGTTTTCTTGATTGGAGTGAACATATCAAAAACAACACTTCATTGGTATTTGATGCTCTCAAAGAACTTGACCCTGAAACGAGAAGTCTCGTATTAAGTGGTGTTGGTTCAATTTTCTCAACCCTCAACAAAAATGTAAAATCCACCCCGAAAAAGCTCTGGGCGGATACTGTTAAGAAATTTAAAGATATGACAAACAGCGAAAGCGAAGAACAATGATTTGTCATAAACGTCAGTTCGAAACCATCCTGACGTGAGCATTATGCTCAAGAATAAAACTACGGAGTGATAAAAATGAATAAGAAGAAAACGGTGTTTATTGCACAGTCTGCTATAATTGCAGCATTTTATGCGGGGCTCACCTATCTGGCGGGATTATTTGGTGTAGCATACGCTGGAATTCAATTCAGATTTTCTGAAGCATTGACTATTCTTGGCGCATTAACACCTGCGGCTATTCCTGGACTTACAATTGGCTGCTTTTTAGGTAATATTTCAAGTCCCTATGGTATTGTTGATGTTATATGTGGTACTTTGGCAACATTTATTGCGGCGGTTTTATCTTATAAGACTCGTAATATTAAGTTTAAAAATTTGCCATTGCTTTCAGCATTGTTCCCTGTAATTTCAAATGCGATTATCGTTGGTCTTGAAATCACATTATTTATGCCTGAAGGGTTCGCATTTAAAGCATTTTTGATTTCGGCTTTTCAGGTCGGTTTTGGTGAACTTGTAATGTGCTACGGACTTGGAATACCGTTATATAAAGTAATTAAAAAGACAAAATTAGATAAAAGATTATAAAAACAGCGTGATAGCCAGATTGGTTATCACGCATTTCTATTGAAAAAGACTTGTAAAAAATGTTGAATAATATATAATATAGTCAAGATTTGCTTTAGGAGATTCAATAATGATTAAAAGAAATTATGGCATAGATTTATTGCGTTGCATCTCTATGATGATGATTGTTGTCCTACATATAATGGGACACGGTAAAATTATTGCCGCCACAGACCCAGAATCACTTAACTACAAAGTTGCTTGGTTTATTGAAATCATTGCATATTGTGCAGTAAACTGCTATGCTCTTATTTCAGGATATGTGGGTGTAAAAACTAATCACAAATATAGAAATATTATCCCCCTTTGGTTGCAGGTTGCTTTTTATACAGTTTCAATTGCTTTATTATTTCAGCTTTTCGACCCTGCAAGCATAGATTTGAAAGGCATCATTTCCTCATTCTTCCCTGTGATTCACAGTTCTTATTGGTACTTCACTGCATATTTTGCGTTATTTTTCCTTATGCCACTTCTCAACAAAGGTATAAATGCAATGACAAAAGATGATGCAAAAAAACTGGTCTTGGCAATTATTGTTGTATTTACTGTAATCCGCACCATACTTTGCTTTAACATTATAGGCACATTTGGAACAACCGATATTTTTATAACAAATAACGGTTATAGTGTATTATGGTTAATGTTGTTATATATCGTTGGCGGTTGTATAGGAAAATTTGATTTTTGGAAAACTACTAAAGCGTGGAAAATATGTATAGTATTCTGGGTTTCTATATTGTTTAGTTGGGCATTTAAGTTACATGTTGAAAACCCGCTAAGTGAAGACATAAAATCAATTGTAAATGCTAATTCTTTTATCAGTTATATTTCACCTACCATAATTGCAACTGCAATTTGTCTACTTCTTCTTTTCTCGCGTTTAGAAACATTACCAAAAACGGCACAAAAAATTGTTACTTTCTTTGCCCCTGTTTCATTTGCGGTATATCTTATCCACGACAATGTTATGGTAAGGAATATGTTTATCAAAGAAAAATTCAGTCATCTTGCAGATTTTAACCCTTTAGAAATGGTTTTACATATTTTTGCTATAGTTTTAGTTATTTACATATCTTGCAGTCTCATAGACCATATTCGCTTATTACTGTTTAAGTTGTTACATATAAAAGAAATTGTCAATAAAATTGCAGATTTCAAAATTAAGAAAAAACAAGATGTTATTGAATAGCAGTTATAAAAAAGCGTGATAGCCGATTGGTTATCACGCTTTTTTATTATTCACTTTTTCACTTTTATTTTCGTTCTTTTTGTTTTCTTCTAACAGTTCTTTAATGGAGTCGAGTTTTTTGATAACAATTGTAGAAACAGTAATAACAACTGCACTTAAGCCTGCTACCATGCAGAATATTAATGTCGTAGTTTCAAATTCTGACAACGGAAATTGCAGAAAAACCCAGCCCACAAATAAGAAAATCATTATTAATCCTATTGCTATCATATACACACTCCCTTTATTTATATTGTAATTTCAATGTATCACAGCATCCGTATTTTGTCAATAGGTATTCAAAAAGGGCGATTTAAATCGCCCTAACTTATATAAACACATATAAATATAATCCAAGAAAGTGAAGAAATGCACCGAGAATTATAAAGATATGGAATACGGCGTGGATATATTTTTTCTTTCTGCCGATTCCATAAAGAATTGCGCCAATTGTATAGGCGATTCCACCTGTCACCATTAAAAAAATTGCATCCTTACTGAAATGTTTCCACAAGACAAATACGGTCATAAATGACGACCAACCGATTACCATATACAAGACCATTTGGATAACTTTTGTTTTATTAAATAGAGTAAATGTGATTACCACGGCAGTTATTGCGGCAACCCAACAGGCAATAAGTAATGTCCAACCCATAATGGGATTTAAGGGTGCTACTGCAAGCACCATATAAGGTGTTATTGTGCCAACAATCATAAAGTTAATCATTGCGTGGTCAACAACACGCATAACTTTTTTGGCTTTGTTAGGGCGTAAGCCGTGATAAACTGATGAGCAGACAAAAACAGAGAGCATTGTTAAGCCATAAATAAGACTTAAAAACACATAATCAACTCGGTTTAGTGTTATTCCCCTTGCAACGCATAAAATGGTCACAACAAGAGCAAAAACAGCACCGATTATATGTGTTATTGAATTAACCCAATCTTCTTTTCTCGAATAATCAACTAATTTTATTGAATCTAATCTGCTCATAATATCACCTGTAAACATATTACTATTATTTGTGAAAAAATTCAAGATATTAAAAATACAGAGTATATGCTGACAAAAACTTAATAAAATTAAAGGACGAAAGTCTTAAATAAAAACTTTCGTCCTTTTGGTTTAATTTATGCCATATAGTCCTCGTGGGTTAAATAACCATTAGAGTCTGCATAAAATCTCTCTCCCTCAATGGTTACCCACTTATCAACTGCAAGATAGCCATTTTTGTCAATATAGCCATAGCCATAGCCATCTGTTACCAAAACATCTCTTTCCATATAGCCATCTTCACCAACATAGCAAATACCCTTGCTATCTGCAACGAGTGCATTTGTTAACATTCTGCCATCTTCACCTACATAACACCAATCAACTGAATCACGAAGCCATTTGCTTCTGACCATATAGCCATCAGCACCTACATAACACCAGCCAACTGAGTCACGAACCCACTTATTTGTAACCATTCTGCCGTCTGCACCAAGGTAGCACCAGCCTTTACTATCACGCTGCCAGGCATTAACTAAACAATAACCACTTCCACCAACATAGCACCAGCCAACCGAATCTCGCACCCATCGATTAGTTGCCATATGGCCACTTGCACCAATGTAACACCATCCGTTGCTATCCTTTACCCATTGGCTTTTTACTCTATACCCATTAGCATCTACATAGCACCAACCACTTGAATCCTGCGCCCATTGATTAGTTGCCATATAACCATCCATTCCTAAATAGCACAAACCATATGAGTCTGATACCCAACGGTTTATAGTTCTTTGACCATTTCCGTTGGTATAGCACCAGCCCTTATCGTCCTTAACCCATTTATTAGGCACTCTAACATCATTTTCATAATAAACCCAGCCATCAGGAGTACGCATTGTCCAACCATTAAGTGATTTTTCACCATAATGAATATTTACATTAGTCAAGTCACTATTATTGGTAATCTCTTTCCAAGCTGCTTCTGTACCCTCAAAGTATATATCCTTAAGAGCGGTGCAATTTTTAAAAGAATCACCAATGTAATATACAGAAAGTGGAATATTAACTGTTTCTAAAGAAGTACAGTTATTAAATGAACCACTTAAAATTTGAGTAACAGTATTTGGTATCTTAACGCTTTTGATATTAGCATCAGCAAAAGCACCGTAGTATAAGCCTGTAACTATATAGCCATCCAACTCTTCTGGAATTACAATATCTTCTTCAGTGCCCAAATACTTTTCTACTTGACATTCTGTTTTAGGCTCATGTCCTATAGCATGATACTGAAAATCACCACAGATTAGACTGCCATCTGTTGAATTATTAGCAAATACAGTAACAGGTAACATTGTTGCAAACATAATAATTGCTAACAAAATTGACAAACATTTTTTCATTTTTCATCTCTCCTTTTCCGGAAAAATATTAGACTTTATGTCCATTATAAGACCACACCTACAGTTTATCTAAAATAGATGAATTTGTCAATGATTTTTATTGCAAATATATTCAATTAGACGAAGCCTATAAATATTGTCAAAAAAAGCGGGAGTCAATCACCCCCGCCCATCAAAATTTTATTTTTTCTTTTTACCAAAGAAGCCTTTTTTATCGTCGCCTAAATTATCAACATTAAACTCAATTGCAAGTTGTTTAATGAGTTCTTCTTGTTTAGCTGTGAGTTTCTTTGGAACATCAACGATAATACGAACAAGTTGGTCGCCCTTGCCGATACCACTTCTGCTTTGGATACCACGTCCGCGAAGTTTGAACACGTCCCCTGGTTGAGAACCTGCAGGGATTGTGTATTCAACTGTTCCATCGAGTGTTGGCACTTTAATTTTGCAACCCAATGCCACTTGCATAAATGACACATGAGCGTCATACCAAACATTGTAGCCGTCACGTTCAAAGAATGGGTGTGGACGTACATTAACAACGATATTAAGGTCACCGGCAGGTCCACCGTTGACACCTTTGTTACCCTGACCGCGAACTGTCAGAATCTGACGGTCATCAACACCAGCTGGGATATTGATATCAATTTTAACGCTCTTTCTGACTCTGCCTGCACCGTTACATTTCTTACAAGGATTTTCAACGATTGTTCCCCTGCCGTTACAACGGGTGCAAGGCTTTGCAGACTGAATAACGCCGAATGGTGTTCTTTGCTGAACTGTTACCTGACCACGGCCATTACATTCGGGACAAGTTTTTGGTGAATGTCCGCTCTGACAACCGTTGCCGTGACACTCGTCACAGGTTTCAATTCTCATTGTATCAATTGAACGAGGACAACCTTTTGCCGCTTCTTCAAATGAGATTGTAACACTTGCCTGAGTATCACTACCACGTTGTGGCGCGTTAGGGTTAGCTCTGCCACCACCGAAGCCGCCACCAAATCCGTTGCCAAAGATTGAGCCAAAGATGTCGCCAAGGTCGAAATCCATTCCACCAAAGCCACCGCCATAGCCACCTTGACCTGCACCGTAGTTAGGGTCAACACCTGAGTGACCGAACTGGTCATATCTTGCTTTTTTCTCGCTGTCAGAAAGAATTTCATAAGCTTCGTTTGCTTCTTTGAATTTCTCTTCTGCCTCTTTATTACCAGGATTTAGGTCGGGGTGATATTTTTTAGCCGCTTTTCTGTAAGCCTTTTTTATCTCATCATCAGATGCAGATTTATCAACGCCGAGCACCTCATAATAGTCTCTTTTTTCTGCCATAAGTATTCTCCAAATAATAGGGATTCACGGACAGACTCGTTTTGAATCTGTCCGTTTATTTTATAATTATTCTACGTCTTTGAAATCTGCGTCGTAGTAGCCATCACCGTTTGGTGCTGAACCTGCATTAGCATTTGGGTCATAGCCAGCGCCTGCATCTGCACCGCCTTGTGCTGCCTGAGCCTGTTTGTAGAGTTCTTCTGAAATCTTATAGAATGCTTGTGTAAGTTCTTCTTGCTTTGTCTTGATTGCTTCAAGGTCTTCGCCTTTAAGTGCTTCTTTAAGAGCATCAAGCTTTGTCTGGATATCTGCTTTGTCGCTTTCAGGAAGTTTGTCGCCTTCGTCAGCAAGAATCTTTTCAACCTGATATACCATCTGGTCAGCAGCATTTCTTGTGTCAACTGCTTCCTTGCGTTTTTTGTCTTCTTCAGCAAATTTTTCTGCATCCTGAACTGCCTTTTCAATGTCTTCTTTTGACATATTTGTTGAAGATGTGATTGAAATTGACTGTTCTTTATTTGTGCCGAGGTCCTTTGCAGAAACATTTACGATACCGTTAGCGTCAATGTCAAATGTTACTTCAATCTGTGGGACACCACGGCGTGCTGGAAGAATACCGTCAAGGTGGAAAATACCGAGAGTTTTATTATCTCTTGCAAATTCTCTTTCACCCTGAAGAACGTGAACTTCAACTGATGTCTGATTGTCAGCTGCAGTTGAGAAAATCTGACTCTTCTTTGTTGGGATTGTTGTGTTTCTTTCGATAATTTTTGTGCTTACGCCACCCATTGTTTCGATACCGAGTGAAAGTGGAGTAACGTCAAGGAGAAGAAGTCCTTCAACTTCGCCGCCAAGAACACCGCCCTGAATTGCAGCACCTACTGCAACACATTCGTCAGGGTTAATGCCCTTGAATGGTTCTTTACCTGTATATTTCTTAACTGCTTCCTGAACTGCAGGAATTCTTGAAGAACCACCAACCATAAGGATTTTGTTAAGCTGTGATGGTTGAAGTCCTGAGTCAGCAAGTGCCTGACGAACAGGTCCCATTGTTGCTTCAACAAGGTCTGCTGTCATTTCGTTGAACTTTGCTCTTGTAAGAGTTGTTTCAAGATGCTTAGGGCCTGTTGCATCTGCTGTGATGAATGGAAGACTAATCTGAGATGTTGTTACACCTGAAAGTTCAATCTTTGCCTTTTCTGCAGCTTCTTTAAGACGCTGCATAGCCATTTTATCGTTACGAAGGTCAACACCCTGTTCCTTCTTGAACTCATCTGCAAGCCAGTCGATAATCTTTTGGTCGAAGTCGTCACCACCAAGACGGTTATTACCTGCTGTTGCAAGAACTTCTTGAACACCATCGCCCATTTCAATAATTGAAACGTCGAATGTACCACCACCAAGGTCATAAACCATAACTTTCTGGTCTTCTTCCTTATCAATACCGTAAGCGAGAGCAGCTGCTGTTGGTTCGTTAATAATTCTCTTTACTTCAAGACCTGCAATTTTACCTGCGTCTTTTGTTGCCTGACGCTGTGAGTCTGTGAAATATGCAGGAACTGTGATAACTGCTTCTGTTACAGGAGCACCAAGATAAGCTTCTGCGTCAGCCTTGAGTTTCTGAAGTGTCATTGCTGAAATTTCTTGTGGAGTATAATCTTTGCCGTCAATGTTTACTTTATAATCAGTACCCATATGTCTTTTGATTGATGCGATTGTTCTGTCAGGGTTTGTAATAGCCTGACGTTTTGCAACCTGACCTACCATTCTTTCACCTGTTTTTGAAAATGCTACAACTGATGGAGTTGTTCTAGCACCTTCTGCATTAGCAATAACAACAGGTTCGCCACCTTCGATTACTGCTACACATGAGTTTGTTGTACCTAAGTCGATACCAATTACCTTTGCCATAAATTTATTCCTCCTAATAGGTTCTTTATATATTTATTATTGACTGATTTCTCAGTTTACTACCTTAACTATTGCTGGGCGGATTACTCTGTCACCCATTTTGTATCCTGTTGAGAATACGTCTGAAATACTGTTTTCGGGAAGTTCTTCATCTTCACCGTGCATTACTGCGTTGTGGATATTAGGGTCAAAGGTTTCACCTTTTTCACCGAAAGACTCAACACCGAGTTTTTTGAATGTTTCACCATATTGATTAAAAATCATTTCGATACCTTTTTTGAATGAATCAAGGTCAGTAGATTCCGCACTCATTGCTCTCTGGAAGTTATCATATACAGGTAAAAACTCTGCAATTGTGCTTGCCTTTGTATCTCCATAAGCCATCTCTTTTTCTTTTTGTGAGCGTTTACGGAAATTATCATACTCAGCCATAACTCTCAAAAGTTTATCCTTTGTTTCGTTAAGCTCGGCTGTGAGCTTTTCTTCTACAGTTGGCTCTGTATTTTCTGTTACTTCTTCAACTGTTTCTTCTTGAAGATTTTCTTTGTTCTCTGCCATTTTAATCCTCCAAAGTGTCAGACATTATGTTGCCGACGATTTCTGTTAAATATTTAAGACTTGGAATAAGTCTTGCATAATCTATTCTTGTTGGACCGATAAGTCCCAATGTGCCACTATCTTTGCCACTTACTGAATAATGTGAAAAAATCACGCTTGAATCCTGAAGTTCGCGATAGAGATTTTCTTTGCCGATGAGCACATTTGCGTCCCCTTGTGACTTATGATTTGAGAAAAGATTTGTGAGTGGCTCACCGCGTCTTAAAAATTCCATCAATTCATAAGCGTTAGGATAATCCGCATAATTTAATAAGTTTGACTGACCTTCTAATAAAAGCTGTGTTTGCTCGGTCATCTGTGCCAAATCTGAAAGAGTTACAAGCAATGGTGAAATCGCAAGAGATTTGCTACCAAGCGACAACGCTAATGTTTGAATAAGCGCTATGCTCACTTCACTTGCAGATTTACCTATAAAATGCTTTGAAACTATATTATAGAACGTTTCGATAAGCTCGAGATTTAACTCACAATCTGTTCTGCAAACTCGGCTTTTGAGAATGCCTGATGATGAAAGCATAACCATCATAGCGGTATGAGTGCCAAGTGGGACAAGTTCAACTCGGCGTATTACTGCGTTTGTGTCACTTGGTGTAGTGGATACAACTGCACAGTTTGTAAGTTCCGCAAGCACCTGACCCGCTTGTTCAAGTATTTGTTGTGGCTCGCCACCTGCATCAGAAAGTCTTGCTTCAATGAGTCTTTTCTCGTTAAGTGGTAATTCATATCTGTTCATCAGCTTATCAACATAATAACGATAGCCTAACTGTGACGGCACACGCCCTGCAGATGTGTGGGGTTGGTCGAGAAAGCCAAGACGAGAAAGCTCAGCCATTTCGTTTCGGATTGTCGCCGAAGAAACAGGTATTGAAGAGAACTCGAGCAATGTTTTTGAACCGACTGGCTCGCCCGTTGCAATATAGCGTTCAACTATTGCTGCAAGGATTCGTTCTTTTCTCTCGCTGAGTTGCATCTCGTCACCACCTTTGTTCGTGTTAGCACTCTCACCACAAGAGTGCTAACTCTATTAATAATATACCCTTATTTCTAAAAAATGTCAAGGAAATATTTGTAAATAATTTGTGAATGTAAAAAACACCAGCAAAATTCGTTGTTGACATTACATTAAAATAGGTATAGAATATATACGATATTTTTAAAGCGTTGAGAAAGAACGACGGATAATCTAAATTTTCAGAGAGATTTCGGTTGGTGCGAGAAATCAATTTACTATCCCGAGACCACTTTCGAGCATTGGTGAAAACGGTTTTACTGATTAAGCCAATCGTATTAACTGCGTTAAAGTTATTTGAGTGGCAAGGCTTTTGCTTTGCAATGCGGGTGGAACCGTGGAATGTTGTATTTTAGCATTTCATCCTGTTTTTAGGATGAAATGCTTTTATTTTGTTTATTAATATTTGTGGGTCGTATAGTCTGTACAAAATCAAGGAGGAATCCCTCCACCGCTAACGCGGTCCCCCTCCCTTTAACAAGGGAGGCATAATACGACCCCTACGAAAAGGAGATATATACTATGATTAAGGTAACACTTAAAGGCGACGTTATTAAAGAATACGAAGCTGGTACTACTGTTGCAGAGATTGCTAAATCTATTGGTATGGGTTTATATAAATCTGCTTGCGGTGGTAAAGTAAATGGAGTTTATTGCGATTTAAGAACTGCGGTTAATGAAGACTGTGCTCTTGAAATCGTTACATTTGATGAAATCGAGGGCAAAAAGACTTTTTGGCATACTGCATCTCACATTATGGCTCAGGCTGTTAAAAGACTTTACCCTGATGTAAAACTTGCTATTGGTCCATCAGTTGACAACGGTTTCTACTATGACTTTGATTCAGAGGTTTCATTTACTCCTGAAATTCTCGAAAAAATCGAAGCAGAGATGAAGAAAATCGTTAAAGAGGATTTACCTCTTGAAAAATTCGAGTTATCCCCTGCTGAAGCTCTCGCTATGATGGAAGAAAAAGGCGAAATCTATAAGGTTGAGCTTATCAAAGAACATGCTGACAAAGGTGAACCTATTTCATTCTACAAGCAGGGTGAATTCACAGAACTTTGTGCAGGTCCTCACCTTATGTCAACAGGTGCAGTCAAGGCATTCAAGCTCACAGCTTGCACAGGTGCATACTGGAGAGGTAACGAAAAGAATAAAATGCTCCAGAGAATTTATGCAACTGCATTCCCAAAACAGTCAGCACTTGACGAGCATTTAGCACAGCTTGAAGAAGCAAAGAAGCGTGACCACAACAAGCTCGGTCGTGAACTTGAACTTTTCACAACAAGTGAGTTAATCGGTCAAGGTCTTCCAATTATGCTCCCTAAGGGCGCAAGAATTATACAGACTCTTCAGCGTTGGGTTGAAGACGAAGAACAAAAACGCGGTTGGTTACTTACAAAAACGCCATTTATGGCAAAGAGTGACCTTTATAAAGTTTCAGGACACTGGGACCACTATCTTGATGGTATGTTCGTTCTTGGCGACCCTGCTAAAGAGGAAGAAGGCGAAGAAGTATTTGCACTTCGTCCTATGACTTGCCCATTCCAGTATCAGGCATATCTTAACAGACCACGTTCATACAGAGATTTACCATTAAGATATAACGAAACATCAACTCTTTTCCGTAATGAAGCATCGGGCGAAATGCACGGGCTTATTCGTGTTCGCCAGTTCACAATTTCAGAAGGTCACTTAATGTGTACTCCTGAACAGCTTGAAGAAGAATTCAAAGGTTGCCTTGAGCTTGCTAACTATATGCTTCAGACTCTCGGCCTTTATGAAGATGTTTCATTCCGTTTCTCACAATGGGACCCAAATAATAAAGAAAAATACATTGGTACTCCTGAACAGTGGGACGAAGCACAGGGCATTATGGGTAAAATCCTTGACCACCTTGGAATCAAATACTCAATCGGTATTGATGAAGCTGCTTTTTATGGTCCTAAACTTGACATTCAGATTAAGAACGTGTTCGGCAAAGAAGACACACTTATTACAATTCAGGTTGACCAGCTTCTTGCTGAAAAATTCGGTATGGAATACACAGACAAAGACGGTTCAAAGAAAAATCCATACATCATTCACAGAACATCAATCGGTTGTTATGAGCGTACACTTGCTCTTCTTATTGAAAAATATGCAGGTGCATTCCCACTCTGGCTTGCTCCTGAACAGGTAAGAATTCTTCCAATTGCTGACCGTCATCACGACAAGGCATTCGAAATCAAGAAAGAACTTGAAAAAATGGGCATGCGCGTTACTGTTGATGACAGAAGTGAAAAAACAGGCTACAAAATCCGTGAATCAAGACTTCAAAAACTTCCATATTGGGTTATTGTTGGTGACAAGGAAGTTGAAGACGGTACAGTTTCAGTAAGCAAACGTGGTCAGGGTGACATTGGTTCAATGAACTTCAACGACTTTGCTAAAATGCTTAAAGAAGAAATTGATAACAAAGCAAGATAAGAGGTATTTTATGAAAGCTCCCCTTACCGTAACGGTTATTACCGATACACATTATTATTCAAAAAAACTTGGCACTTCAGGTGTAGCTTATGAAATCGCCAACAACAAAAGTGGCGTTTTATTGGCAGAATCACGCGAGATGCTTGAAGCTGCATTTTCTCAGATAGCGAAAGACGAAAGAACTGATATTGTTCTTCTTTCGGGTGACACTACAAGCAACGGTGACTTTGATTCTCACCACGAGTTTATCGAAATGCTTCGCGACCTTAAAGCAAAGGGCAAACGCGTTTATGTTCTCACTGCAACACACGACTATCAGTGGGATGGCACTCACCACAAATATGAGGGCTATGACAAAGTAACCATTCCTGCTGCAAAGCGTGAAGACCTTTTTAATATGTATAAAGAATTCGGTCCTGATGAAGCAATCGCAGTTCACGAAGAAAGTATGTCATACATCATTCAGTTAGCAGATGGATATCGTCTTTTTGCTCTTAATGACGACACAAACAGAAATGGCAAAAGTGGTTTTTCTGACGAATGTTTTGAATGGATTAAAGCGCAAGCAGAAGACGCAAAGGCTAATGGTCAATTCATCATTGCAATGACTCACCACCCTCTTATTGCACCATCACCTATGTACGAAATTATTGGTCATGGCGATATGATGGGCGATTATGAAATTCGCCGTGAGCAACTTGCTGATATGGGTATTCAGTTTATGCTCACAGGTCACACCCACGTGCATGACATTGACAAGCATATTAGTCCAAAGGGCAACTATTTTTATGACATTTCAACTGCTTCAACAGTTGGATACCCTGGTACTATTAGAACTGTTGTTTTTGATGCAGACAGCAAAATGGTGTCAACAACAACTGATTTCATTACAGAGCCTGTTAATTTTGATACAAAGGGCAAGGATTTACAAACTTTCCTTGCAGACCATATAATAGGTATGATTAGAGACGTTATTAAGGCTGCTGGTGAAGATATTGAGAAATTTGCTGATATGGCAACTGCCATCAGCATTAAGAAAAAACTTTCTTATAAAATCGGTTGGTTAATTAAGCCTATTTTCAAGGCACTCAACAAACTTAAAATCGGTACTGTAGGTAACTGGACTCGAGCAGAAACAGGACTGAAAAAAGAAGATTATGCAGACATTAAAGATAAGAGTGTTGTCGATTTTATTGTTGACCTTGTTCTAAATCTCTATGGTGGCAAAAGTCTTTACACCCCTGATGACAATGAATATAAAATTGCTATCGGTCTTATAAATATTATCGACTCAATTATAAAGGTATTACATATTCCACTTAAAAAGCTCGTAAAGGTTTCTGACACAGTTCGTGGAATTATTGAGCCTTTGCTTTATAATGATGGTATTCCGTCTTATGATGCACTTCTTCCTATCATGCCTGTTTATGAGGGCGATGAGCAAGGGCCTGTTCCACCACCACCTGCAAAACCTGACACAGTTAAAGATAGTAAAAAAGGTTTACCGATTGTTATCATCGCAATTCTTCTTTTACTCACATTCTTAATTCCTATAATTTGCATTGGTGTTCCTGTTCTTCTTATTGGATATATCATCAATGAAATTAAATATAAGGAATACTTAAAATAAAGCTAAAAGCTCTTTGTTACAACGCAAAGAGCTTTTTCTTTTGTGTAATATATGGAATTTTCGGGTATATTTTTTACATAAGGAACAAAAATAATCATCAAATATACAAAAATTAACTAAATATTATACTTTTTCTTGATTTTTGTTGTTTTTCGTTGTATAATACTGTTATATATTGAGGGGTTTTACGCATTTTTTGTATGAAAACCGGCAAATACATTGGAGGTTATTATTTTGAGCGGAGATTTACATTGTCACACAAGATTATCAGACGGTAGTTTAGGCATTGAAGACCTTATTATTTTTGCGAAGAAAAAAGGTCTTGAAGCTATTGCAATCACTGACCACGATTGCCTTGCAGGTACCGTCAGAGGTAAAATCATTGGTGCTCGTCACGGGGTTCAGGTTATCCCCGGTGTTGAGCTTTCTGCAACACACGAGGCATCGGGCAAAAATATTCACATTCTCTGCTATTTACCAGACTCTCCCGATATGTTAGAAGGTCTTTGCAAAAGAAACTCTTTAGCTCGTAAAAAAGCAGGTCACTTTATGATGCTTCAGACTGCAAAGCGTTTTCCAATAACAACAGAGTTCATTATGAAATGCTCAACAGGTTCAACTAACCTTTATAAAAAGCACATTATGCAAGCCCTCATTGAATGCGGTTATACTAATTCTTTCAACGGTGAACTTTATAAAAAATTATTTACTAAAGAAAGTGACGAGAATATTTTGGTTGTTCCGAAATATGATGATGTTAAGACAGTAATTGATGAAATTCACACAGCTGGCGGTATCGCAGTTGTTGCTCATCCACTTGTAAACGGTTGCATTGATATTCTTGATGATTTAATTGCTTGTGGCATTGATGGCATTGAAGTTTATCACCCAAGCGCAAACGAAGAAGAACAAGCAATGCTTCGCAAACTTGCAAATAAAAACAAATTACTTGCAACTGGTGGTAGCGATTTTCACGGTCTTTATAACGAATATAATGTTTCTCTTGGTGACTACACTGCTCCAGATGACTGTATGCACGCTCTTCTCACATACAAAGCAAAACAGAAGAGATTGCAGAAAAAATTAGCACAACAGACTGCTGAATAAATCAAAAACCACGAAAGGATAATGTTCTATGATTTTTGATGATAGCGACGTAAAGATTTTTAACGACGAGAAAAAAGATAGTTTTGATGAAGTGTCTATTATCGCTGAAATGACTAAAAACAGAAGCAACGGCAATTCACAAAAGGCAAAAGAGCTTGGCAAAACTCTCGCAGAGCGTTTCGTTGACGAGCCCCACCTTCTCTCTGACCTTGAGCATGAAGTTGGTGAAATTCAGCGTGACGATGACACAATGTATCAGATGAAAGTTTTGCTTGCTTTCTCTGCTGAATACTCAATTAATCGTTTATTGGTTTCTCCCCTTCTTGCAAATACTGCTGTTAATGCTTTATATGATACCGTTAAGAAAAAGGCATTTGATTTTTATGACAGACTTGATGATGCTGCTGAATACAGTTTCTATTATCTTGCTGTGAGAAAAGGTGTTGATATTCCACAGAATATTGGTATTTCATTTGCAATGCTTTGTGGTAATGAAAACGACGAGTATTATAAGAATCTCGGCAAACGACTTTTCGAAGTTGCAACCTATGAAATTGAAAAAACAATTAATAGTGTTGGTTTTGTAAAATAATCAAAAAATTAACCCCAATCCTTTCGGATTGGGGTTTTCTTTATCTATTATTGATTTTCAGTTGAGTCAGTTTTTTCTTCTTTTTTAGCTTTGTTTTTATAGTAACCAGATGTCACAAAATATGTAACTGCTATTGAAATAATTGCTACTACAAATCCAACACCTAAAAGCATTACATAGTGATAAAGTTTTGTGACCGTGTTATTTTCGTCATTGATTTCTGCCCAAACTATCTGGAAGAAATTCTTATCCTTATTGGGTTCAGTAACGGGCTCTGTTGTAGTTGGAAGAGTTGTTGGCTCGGTTGTTGATTCTGTCGTTGACTCTGTTGTGCTCTCGTCAGTTGAAGACTCTTCTGTTGAGCTTTCGGGAGCCTTTTCGGTTACTGTAATTTTATATGTAACAGTCCAGTTGTTTTGTTTAGCAGTAATTGTTGTAGAGCCAAGTGCAACACCCGTTACAACACCTTTTGCAGATACTGTTGCGATATTTGTGTTAGCAGAAGTCCAAGTTGTTGTGAAATTATCAGTTGCGTCAGATGGCACTTTTGCAACCTTTAATGTGATTGTTGAGCCAATGCCAACTGATTTTGATGAACTACCTGAAACTGCGATGCCTGTTTGTGGAACATTAACTGTTACTTTGCAAGTTGCTGTTTTGCCACCTGCTTTGGCAGTAATTGTTGCTGTGCCACCACCTACAGCTGTTATTTTGCCACTACTATTAACTGTTGCAACCTTTGTGTTTGAACTTGTGTATGTTACAGTTTTATTAGTTGCATCACTTGGTGTGACTGTTGCTGAAATTGTTGATGTTTCGCCTTTTTTTAGAGTAAGACTTGTTTTGCTAAGTGAAACACCTGTAACGGGTTTTGATATAGTGATTGTGCCGTTAGAAGTTGATGCAGCTACTGCATTTCCATCATAATCACAGTTATCTTTACCACTTCCAGCAGTAACAACTAAAGTTGATGAGCCAGAACTCTTAAGTATTTTAAACTTAACTGTAAATACCGTCCCACCGTTTTTAGATTTTGAATTATCCAGTGAGCCAGCAAAATTAATTGAATCACCGTCATGATAGGGGTCGCCAAACGAAACAAGTGCCCCTTTGCTACTACTTACATACTGCAACTCTGAAGTATTATAACCAAGGCTTACATTTGAGCCCCAAAGCGCAACGCCACTTGATAATTTCACACTAATTGTAACTGTGTCACCTTTTTGACCACTTGCGCTAGAAGCAAAATACTTTACACTTGCAGCATTTACAGGCAACACAAACATTGAAATAAGTATTATAAAGCTTGTTATAATCGCCAAGATTTTGGACATTCGTTTCATTCTATCACCCTTAATCCATTATATATAATATGATACAATATTCGACATTAAAAGTCAATTAAGCTATGATGGAAATAATAGGTTTTCTAAATAAGAAAACGGGACGCCGAGCCGACGTCCCATACAAAACAAAAATATTATAAATTCAAAAGTGATGATGCGATTGCAAAGTAAATAAGAAGTGTTACTGCATCAACGATTGTTGAAATAAATGGGCTAGACATAACCGCTGGGTCAAATCCGATTTTCTTTGCAATAACTGGCAAAACTGAGCCAACCACCTTTGCGAATACAACTGCTGCAATCATTGTAACGCTTACAACAAGTGCGATTTTCCATCCAACATTGTTAAAAATCATCAATTTTGCAAAATTAACAATGGCAAGCGCTATACCGCAAGCAAGTGCTATTGAAAACTCTTTAAACACAACTTTGAATGTATCTTTGAATTCAATTTCGCCCAAGGAAATACCACGAATGATTGTTGATGACGATTGGTTGCCACAGTTACCACAAGTACCTGTAAGCATTGGGATAAATGCTGTGAGCACTACACAACTGGTCAACGCACCTTCAAAATGGGTAATAATTTTTTCTGTAAATGTTGCAGAAACCATCAAAAGCATAAGCCAAGGAATACGCTTTTTAAAATTCTCAAAAACACCCATTTTAAGATATGGCTTATCAGTTGGCGTGATAGCAGCCATCAATTCCATATCTTCTGTAATTTCTTCTTGCAAAACGTCAATAGCGTCATCGACTGTGATGATACCCACAAGACGATTTTCCCTGTCAACAACTGGCAAAACAACCAAGTCGTATTTCTGGAAAAGGTCAGCAACAACTTCTTTATCTTCGTGAGTATTTACAGAGATGACATTATCTTCCATAATTTCACGGATTGTTGCAGTTTCGTCTGCAAGAAGCAAATCTTTAACAGTTACATAGCCTTTAAGTTTTCTCTTACTGTCAGTTACATAACAAGTATAAATTGTCTCTTTATCAACACCTGTTCTGCGAATACGAGTAAACGCGTCAGCAACAGTCAACGAACGTTTCAAATCAACATACTCAATAGTCATAAGACTACCCGCAGAGTCTTCGGGGTATTTAAGAATTTCGTTGATTGACTTGCGAGTATCAGGGTCAGTATGACGCAAAATACGCTTAACAAGTGTTGCAGGCATTTCTTCTATAAGGTCAACTGCATCATCGACATATAATTCGTCAAGGACTTCACGAAGCTCGGTATCACTGAATGCGCGAATGAGCTGTTCCTGATATTCAGGGTCCATATTAACGAAAACCTCAGCAGCTAGCTCTTTATTAAGTAAACGATATATGAGAGTCAGGTCACGCTCGTCAAGTTCCATGAAAAGTTCAGCGATATCCTGCTCATTCATTTCATCGAGAATATTTTTTAACTCCTGCCATTTTTTGTTATGCAAAAGTTCTGTTAAAAGTTCAAAAATTTCCACATTTCACAACTCCTTTACCTTTTAGGATATTATTTGTGAAACTCGGCAAGTAATTATAAATTGCAGACACAGTCTGCCATAATACTTGGAGGTTTCGATATACTACTTCGGCTCGTGTCCACAATTTTCACTCCTTTAAAATAAAATAAAAATAAAAAACTGCATAATTGCAAGAACGCAAAAATGCAGTCAAAAGCACCACACAATTCGTTCAAGCTTTAGCTTCGCAGGGCGATGAAATTACATTAAATCACACCTTGTTTTCGATATGACCTGCTGACCAACTCATAGTGTCTCCACCATTTTGCGGCAGTAATCCGTATCCCTGTGGTAGCCTTACCTACCGAATAGGTTTATTACCCGTCTATTATCACCCTTAAATGCCTATTTGTCAATAGAAAATTTTAATAAAACAGTATAAATCCTCAATAAATATTTTTTAGCACTTTGCACAGTTCTATTCTTTGGTTTTTGTTTAAGTTTAACGAAAATCTTCTTTTGTGTTCATTTTTTGTTAAAATTCGTTTTTATTCGTTGAAGATTAATAAAATTTATGTTAAAATTATGTAGTTATAATACTTAATTTATAAGGAGTGCATAAAATGAGTTTATCTCAAACCGTAAAAAACGGTGTTGATATGGTTAAAACCCATTGGAAAACACCACCTAAAGGCAGATATATGCCTTACCGTGAAATCGCTGCTTATTCTGGTGGTGGTATCGGTGCGTATATGATTATCACATTAGGTAATGCTTGTCTTTTGGCTATGGGTAATACACTTATCTCAACAACACTTGGTGTTGGTGCAACAGATATGTATTTTCTCTATGTTATCGCAATTCTGATTAATATTCCTTTCACAGGAATTCGTGCAACTATTATCGATAACACAAGAAACAAAGCAGGTAAATACCGTCCGTACATAGTAAGAATGGCTATTCCTTCTGCCATTATTTGTAATATTATGGTATGGTTCCCATATGATAAGTTAAGTCTTGTCGTTGGTGAAGGTATGATTTTCGGCAGAGAAAAGGATTATGTTGCAAAATGTGCACTTATTCTTGTTCTGAACATTGCATTGAACTTCATCTATTATTTCTTCTATGACGGATATGAAAACCTTATTCACGTTCTTTCACCTGACTCTCAGGAAAGAGCTGACGTTTCTTCAATCAAGAGCGTTGTTTATTCATTCGCTCCTACAATCGTAAACCTTTTTACACCAATTATTGCTCAGAATCTTTTCCACACAAACACAACAGATATCCGTGTTTACAGATTCCTCTACCCTATTCTTGCTGTTGGTGGTATTCTTCTTTGTATCATTGTTTATAAATATACAGAAGAAAAAATTGTTCAGGCAAGAACTCACGTTGTTCAGATTAAATTTACTGATGCTCTTCGTGCAGTTGCAAAGAACAAGTACTTCTGGATTATCTCTCTTGCAGGTTGGATTGGATTCCTTGAATCAGCATACGCAAACATTCTTAACTGGCTCTACAACTACGGTGGTGCTTGTTCAGGTAACGTTTACGGTCTTGTTGTTACACTTTACGGTAACGCATCTCTCTGGGGTATGCTCGCTGCACCTTTCTGTATCAGAAAATGGGGTAAAAAATCAGTTCTTGTTGTTACAAACATTATGAACGTTTGCTTCATCCTTATGATGCTTCCATTCACAAATGAAATCAATAACCTTACAATCTGGCTTGTTATGGGTTGTCTCTATCTCAATGCTTTAATGGGTTCATTTGCACATATTCTCAACCCATCAATTCAGGCTGACATCCGTGATTATCAGCAATATGTAACAGGTGAAAGAATTGACGGTATGTTCTCTGCTGTTGCTACCATCGGTACTGTAATTACTCTTGGTACATCTGCTGTTCTTCCTATCATCTATGAAAAAGGTGGTATTACAGCAGAAATGGCTAAAAAAGTAACTGCAAACCCAGATGTTCTCAATCGTGTGCTTGGTGACGGTAAAACTGTTGGTCAGATTCTTATTGAACAAAAGGCAGCAGGTCAGGACAACTATGCTAACCCATATTCAGCATTGTATGATTTGGATATTTTCCTTCCTTTAGTTCATGCTCTTATTATCATTGCTGCAATCGGTGCATTTATGAATGTTATTCCATATTTCTGGTATGACTTCAATGAAAGAAAGCAAAAGTCAGTTATCCGTGTTCTTAAAGTTCGTGCACTTTTTGAAGACTATGGCAACGGTATCACAAACGATGCTCAGCTTGTTGAAGGCATTGATATTATCAGAGATGCAAGAAATATGGCTACACAAGAACCAAAAGTTCTTGAAAAATCATATAAATCAATCAAAGACAAGATTGAACGCAAAGCTGCTAAGAAAGCTTATAGAGCAGATGTAGAATTCAATGAAGAAATTGAAATTTCTAAATTTGTTTGTGAAGAACTTGATAAGTTCTCAACTGACACCTTCAAGTATCAGTACAATGTTCAGAAGGGCATCTATGATGCAGGTCTTGCAGGTCTTAAGCTTATGACTCTTGATGAAATTAATAGCGAAATGGCTAATGCTAAAGCAATGCCAAAATCAACTAAGGAAGAAAAAGATATCCGTAAGTTTGCTATTGAAGTTGCAAGAAACAAGAAAGCTTCTTACAAGGCACTTAATAAATACTTTGCTAACGAAGAACTTGTACAGCCAAACTTCAGTGAACTTGAAAAACTCTTTGATATTGAAGATTCTTGTGATGACAAGCTCAAGGCACTCTATCTTGAATTAAAAGACGCAAAGAAAACAAAAGACAGTGCAAAAGTTAAATCACTCAAGGCTGAGATTAAAGCATATGAAGCTAAAAAGGCTGATGCAAGAGAAGCATCAAAGATTGAAATGGACAGACACGCATACTTTGCACGTGCCGCAAAACCATATCTTGATGCTGAAAGACTTGTAAAACAAGAAGAAAACTACAAGCACTTAGGTGAAATTGAAGAAATGTACGAGGATGCAAAGACTCGCAAAGAACAGGCAGAGGCTGAAGCAGAAGCAAAAGCTCTTAAAGAAAAGCAAGAAGCAGAAGCTTATGCTGCTCAGTTGAAAGCTGAAAAGGCTGCTAAAAAAACTGCTAAGAAAAACAAATAATTAAACACAAGAAAAGGCCGACTCGTTTGAGTCGGTCTTTTTTATGGGCGATTCGCGAATCGCTCCTACACTATTTAATTTTAATTGTATAAGTTTTTCCTTTTTCAGTTTCGAATTCTGCAAAGTGATTTTCGCTATTGCAAATTCCGTCAACTATAAACTCAGAGTTTGCATAATAGAGTTTGCAAGTGCCACCCATATTTGGTGTGATTTCTGCTTTTGCAAGTTCGCCATTATACCAATAAATATTTACTGTGAAATTGCCACGAGCAACAAGTCCTTCAATTTTACCGTTCTGCCACTTTTGTGGAAGTGCTGGTAACAAATGAATAAATCCACAATGGCTCTGCATAAGCATTTCATTGACACCTGATGTAAAGCCAAAGTTACCATCAATCTGGAATGGTGGGTGTAAATCCCAGAAATTAGTGTAAATGCCATTTTTGAACAAATCACCAATTACCTTTAATGTTCTGTCACCATCACCAACACGAGCCCAAGTATTGATTTTTTGACCCATTGACCAGCCTGTGCTTTTATCTGTTCTATCGTTCATTGACACGATTGCCGCCTTAATTATATCAGGATTTTCATACCAATTCACAACATTACAAGGGAATACGCCCAAAAGATGTGACATATGTCTGTGATGATGCTCACCATATTCACCCAAGTGCTTTTCAAAGTACCATTCTTTAACCTGACCATCTTCGCCAATCTCATAAGGTTTGAGTTTTGACTGAATATCGAGCCATTTTGCTATCAATTTATCGTCAACACCCAATGCCTTTGCACTCTTAATTGAGTCATCATAGAGTTGCCAGAGAAGTGCTTGCTCATAGGTGTTACCCATTGTTCTTGGGCCATGCTCAGGTGAATAACAAGGTGCTGTGACAAGTCTGCCATTATGCTCTATCATAAGTTTCGAGAAATACTCTGCACACTCTTTTAGCATTGGATAAATATCTTCTTTAAGTGTTTCTTTGTCGAGAGTATATTCATAATGCTCATAGCAATTATGCAAAATCCAAGGCATTGCAGCCGGTGACCAGCCCCAGTCGAAGCTCCAGCCCGGACAAGTCCAACCAAAAGGTGTGCATTGAGTGTGGAACAAAAATCCGTTAGCCTCACCCTCACCGCTTTTTACATTTGTATAATATTCTGCCGTGAGTCTGCCTGGAATTACCATTGATTTGATATAACGGATAAGTGGCTTTGCACACTCACTTAAATTGCCGTTATAAATTGGCCAATAGTTCATTTGCAAGTTAACGTTTGTGTGGAAGTCACTACTCCATTTTGGGTCATTGCAACAATTCCAGATACCCTGCAAATTAGATGGCAAAATATCAGTTTCACGAGTTGAACTGATTGCTAAATATCTGCCATATTGATAAAGAAGCTGCTCAGCAGTTCTTTGCTGGTAGTCAGAATTTTTTGGATATTTGCGAATAAGTCTGTTAGCATCTTCACGGTCAATTCCGTCAAGGTCAATTAAAACACGGTTGTAGAGTGCTTTAAAATCGTTTATATGAGTGTCAAATAGTTCATCAAAGCTCTTTTCACTTGCGCTCTCAACAACAGTCTTAACCCTATTTTCAAGGCTTTCTGCGCTCTCACCTGTTCTGTATGCAGGGTATGAGTCAAGATAATCAGTATCAGCAGACAAAATGATTGTGGCACTTGTTGCGCCCACAATGCTGTGAGTATCACCAACTGAAACTCTGTCACCATCAGTTATAATTTTTGCATATAAGCAATATTGCAAATCATTATCTTGGAGTTTGCCTGTATGAATAATCAGGTTATCGTTATATTCGATATTGCCGCCGTGTTCAGTTGTCAGCTTATAATTAAAATTGAGCTTGCCACCCTCACGAGTGAGTTTGATTACAGCGCACTTATCAGGATATGAAACAAAATATTCTCTTGTGTCTTTAACTAGAGTTCTATTTTTCAACTTTGCTGTATAAGAAATGGTACATTTACCCTTTTCCATATCAAGAACTCGGCTATAAGTCTTATATTTCTTTATATCATCAAAGCAAAATTCAAGATTACCCCAACACTGATAAGCACCATAACCATCCATTATACCTACAAGCTTTTCGCAGAGCTCGTGGGCTTTTTTATCATTACCCTCTTGAAACTCTTTGCGAATATCATAATAATAATCGTATGGCATTTTGCCATTTTCATCAGGTTTATTTATGTTACCACCACAATAATCGGGGCGCTTTGGTGATGGTCCACCCACCCACAAAGTTTTATGGTTGAGCACCAATTTATCACTTTTAACTTCACCGATAACCGTAAGGCCTAAACTACCGTTACCAAGTGGTAAGGCAGTCTGTTCCCAAATGTTTTTAAAACCTTTGTAATAAGGTCTTCGAAGTTTTAGTTTTGATGGTGGTGCTGAAAATTCAAGTTTATTTGTTTTCATTCTATTCACCTTAAAAAGTTAATTGCATATCAAAATGTGGAATATTCTCTTCTAAATATTCAGGTGTGCCCACAAGTGAAAACCCACATTTTTCGTAAAAACCGACTGCATGAGATTGAGAGCCTATAACGACTTTCATAGCCCCGTCTTCTTTTGCTTTTCGCAAGAGCTCGAGCACAATTTTTTCGCCAAGACCTAATCCCCTTTTGTCTTTTTTAACTGCGATTCTGCCAAGTTTTACGGTATCTTCGCCATAAGGGATAATTCGACCAGTCGCAACCGCCTCACCATCGAGAAAAATCACCAAATGTGGCACTTGCATATCAAAATCGTCAAACTCGGCTTCTTCACAGACACCTTGTTCTTTCACAAAAACATCAATTCTGATATTTCTAAAAGACTCGTCAACGACACCTTCGGGAAACCATTTATATTCAAGCATATTATTCACCTTTGAACGCAAAACGGAATGTGAGAGTTTTGTCTGTTTTCACTTTATATTTATCAAGAGTGTCAGGACCGCAAGTATTTGTGCCTGTACCACGCATAAAGCCGTCAATACACAAAACAGTTGTATTAGAGAATACAAGTTCTTCTTGGTGTTTTGCGCTATGAAGTGCTTTTTGTGTATAGTTATGTGCTGAAAAACTGAATTTAGGAACACCGAATACAGTAAATGTGTTGCCATTAGAATTCATAAGTTTCAACCACTTAACGCCACCACAGTTACCGTTATCCTGTGGCATTACATAAGGCTCGTGCATGCTTTCAACAGTTGTGTGCCAGATACCCATATAAGCATGGTCTTTAAGGTCACAGATATTTTCAAGTTTCTCGTGTGAGCCTCGACCATAGAATTCAACAATATTAAAATCTGACGGTAATTCAGCTATTAAACCAAAACGCTGAATTTCGTTGCAACCAAAGAATGCTTTATCAAGGCTTGACTCAACAGTTACAAGTCCGTCACCATAAATTGTATAAACCACATTTGCATAGAAATAGTTTTTGTGTGACTTTTTAACTGTATATGATGCAGCCACAACTGCGCAATATGACTTATCTGCAAAACTGAACTTTTTAAGGACAGTTTGTGCATCGTGAAGTCCTATTTTATCCCAAGGTTTCTTTTGACCATAAGAATCATTATCAAGTGATGCTCTCACAAGATTAGGAATGAAACCTTTTTTATCATCAGCAGGGTTGATATTCATAAACTCATAGCCATTTTTAATATAGTGAAGCATCTCACCTGTTTTTTTATCAAAAACAACTTTGCCATTTTGGAACGCAACTGTAACATTGTTGCTTTCTTCAGAAACAGAAACATTGCCAACACCAGTAAACTGTGGCAAGAAATTAGCTGTATCGTTTATTGTGATTTGTTCAATAGCAACTTGTTCTTCGCCATCGAAATATGCGATATTGATATGACTATCTTGTGAAGAATCACATTCAACAAATGGAATTTCATAAGCTTTAGTCTGCATTGGCTCAATATCAAGAGTCAATTCACCTGTTTTCTTCTCGTAACCATTAAGGCTTTGAGTCCATTCAACACGAAGATATTTTGCATTCTTGAAACGATTTGTATTTGTGAATTCAAATACTTTACCGCTGATATGCTTGCTTCTTACAGGACGATAAACCGCTTTGATAACAAATGCCCCTGTATGTGGTGTTTTATCGGGATAGAGCATACCGTCAACACAGAAGTTGCTATCGTGCTTTTCTTCACCGTGGTCACCACCATAAGTATATTGGTATTTATATTTATCACTACCATCGTGATAAACTGCGTGGTCAGCCCACTCCCATACGCAACCACCCATAAGGTTGTCGTATTTATAAATACTATCCCAATATTCTTCTACTGCACCCGGACCTACACCCATAGCATGAACATATTCACACATAAAATATGGCTTTTCAAAGTATCTCTTATCTTTATTGGTTCTTGCGCCATAGCTTTCAACTTTTTCGTGACTTGGATACATTTCAGAGATTACATCATAAGCAAAACGGTCTGTTGTTATAACACTTTCATAATGCACGGGGATTTTTGAACCTGAATTCTTTATGTAATCATAGCAAGAATCCTGACAATTATAGCCCCAAGCTTCGTTACCAAGTGACCACATTGTGATACTTGGGTGATTTCGGTCACGACAAACCATACGGCTGACACGGTCAACATATCGACCTTCCCATTTCAAATCGTGGCTGATAAGACAGTTGTCGCCCTTTGGAGCTTTAATATCCCACGCACCGTGAGTTTCAATATCTGCTTCATCAATGATATAAAAGCCCATTACATCTGCAAGCGTTAACAATGTTGGGTCAGGTGGATAGTGAGATGTACGAATTGAGTTAATATTGAGTTTTTTCATAAGCTCTAACTCTTCTTTTATCTCTTCACCTTTAAGCACATAGCCGTGATACATATTTGTATCGTGATGGTTTACACCCTTGAATTTAATTGGTTTATCATTGAAAAAGAACACATTGCCCTTAATTTCAATGTTTTTAAAACCTGTAATGTTTTTCACATAAGTTTTATTGCCTTTTGCATCTTCAAATGTGATATAAAGGTCATAGGTATAAGGTTCTTCTGCATTCCATTCTTTAACCTGAAGATTTGAAAATGTAATACTCTCTTTTGCTCTTGCGTCTGCAGTTTCTCTTGCAATAAGAGTTTCACCGTCAAAAAGCTCTGCACCGATTGAACAGTTTTCTTTATCACCCTTAATTCTGAATGAAACTGTTAAATCATAAGTATCGCCTTTTTTCTCTGTATCAACTGTGAAATCATAGAGATATGTTTTGTCGAGTTCAGTCAAAAGAACATCACGGAAAATACCGTTTTCACGGAACATATCCTGACACTCTAAATATGTACCTGTTGACCATTTTGAAACTGATGCAACAATCTCGTTTTCGCCTTCAACGAGATATTTTGTAATATTAAATTCGGCAGAGTTATGAGCACCTTCGCTATAACCAACGAAGTCACCATTTATATATAAATCAAGAGATGAAATTACACCCATAAATGTAAGGATATACACCTTATCGAGATTATCAATATTAATGAATTTTCTGTAAATACCCATTGGGACATCCTGTGGCATTTCAGGATAGAGTTTTGGGTCGAATTCATAACGGGTGTTAAGATAACAAGGCTCACGATAACCTGTTCTTTGCCAAGTAGATGGCACCATTACCTTGTCGAACTGAACACGCTCAGTATAAAACTCATTTGGAATGAGCATATCCTTCTCATAATATTTGAAATCCCACTCGCCGTTAAGAATTTTTACCATATCACTATTGTAGCGTTCTGTGAGAACATCTTGTTTTTTCAAATTCTCTCTTGAAGAATAAGGAACAAAGTATGCTCTTGGGGATAATTTGCCCAATTCAGCAATATCAAACTGTCTGAAATTTGCTCTGTCGATTATATATTTCATAAAAAAAGACCTCCGTCTTATATAGATAATTTAAGTTTACCATAATATAGGAATATTTACAATAAAAATAAAAGAAAAAAGGATGATTTTAACAGAGTGTCAAAATCATCCTTAATTTTATTTTGTTTATGCTTCTTTAGTCTTGTTTGTTTCTCTTGCGCTGACTTTTTCGTCGGGGTTGATTTCGCCAGCTTTAAGCAATGATACTTTTGTAAGGAAAGGACCGACAAGTTCATAAATAAGAACTGCAAAAAGAGTGATATTTGCAACGATAAGTCCTTCTGGTCCTAACTCTTCTGCTTTGATTGCCATACCAAGTGCAACACCTGCTTGTGGGAAGAGCGTGATACCCAAATACTTAACAATATTCTTATCACACTTTGTTGCCTTTGCGCTGATTGATGCACCGAAATATTTGCCGATACAACGAGCAACGATGTAAACAAGTCCGATGCATACAATTCCAATATCCTTGAATATTGAAAGTTCAAGTTCTGCACCACTGATTACGAAAAACAAAATGAGAAGAGGTGCTGTCCAACGGTCAACCCTATCCATAAGCTCTTCTGAAAAATCACATATATTGCAGAAAATTGTGCCGAGCATCATGCAAGCCAACAATGATGAGAACGAGATATGTACTCCACCGATATTAAATTTCAGCATTGATAATGATACAGTTAAGAATACAAATGTAACCGACATTGCAAGTCGTTTTGACCTTGAATGGAAAAACTTTTCACAGAATGTGAACAAATATCCCATAACTGCGCCGAGAACAAGGGACAAAACAACTTCAAGAAGTGGTTCGATGATGATTGAAATAACATCAACGCTACCAACAATAAGTGCTTTTGCAATACCGAATGAGACTGCAAAAACAACTAAACCCACTGCATCATCAAGAGCAACGATTGGAAGAAGAAGGCTTGTAAGTGGACCTTTTGCTTTATATTGTTTTACAACCATCAAAGTTGCAGCAGGTGCTGTGGCAGTTGCGACTGCACCAAGTGTAATTGCTGCTGGCAATGATAATTTATCAGGTGCAACCAAATGAACTATAACCAATATTATATCCACAACAGCACAAGTTGCTAAAGCCTGAAAGATACCAATTACTGTTGCCTGTTTACCGATTTTCTTAAGCTGTGACAATCTGAACTCATTACCAATTGAAAAAGCAATAAATCCAAGTGCTACATCAGGAATAATATCATAAGCATTGATATTTTCCATACTTGTAAAACCAAATCCGTTAAGACCAAATGAGCCAAGAAAATATGGACCTACAAGAATACCTGCTACAAGATATGCAGTAACAGCAGGAAGTTTAAATATTTTTGCTACACGGGATAGCATAAGTCCCGCAAAAAGTGCAATGGACAAACAAAGTAAAGTTTCCATAAAAATTCGCCTCTGAATATACAATTTAAAACGTCTAATATTTTAGCACTCGTTATGTATTTGTGCAATAATCAAAGTGCCGTTTTAAGAGCTGATTTTATATCTTTTTTTGGTAGAAATGACACTATAAAACTGTTTATATGATATTGACATTAATTTATCAATATGTTAATATAATATTGTAAATCTGTATCATATAAGACAAAAAGGTGCTAAAAATGACTAACTCAACATTAAACAGTGCTTTAAATTATCTTAAAAAGACAAAAATTTTTAGAGATACTGATGAAAAACTTTTAACAAGTGTATTAAAGGATTTTGGCAAGGCTATTTCATATTCAAAAAATGACATAGTTTTTTCAAAAGAAACCTATTCACCCGTTATCTGTATTATTATCAAAGGTGAAGCTAGAGTCAGTAAAGGTGAAACTGTTATCTCTCATCTTAAAGATGGTGAAATTTTCGGTGCGGCATTTTTATACAACCAAAATTATGATTTTGAAAATACTGTTACCGCTTTAACTCCCCTCAAAGTTGTGATTATTGAAAAAGATGGAATTGACAGGCTTATTCAAAATGACAGTTCAGTGTCTTTTAACTATATCACCTATCTTTCTGAACGAATTGGATTTTTGAACAGTAAAATTGAGGGGTACACAAAACCTTCTGCTGAAGAAAAGCTCTTACTCTATCTTCAAAAGAATAGTGATAATGTTGATGGAAAATGTGAAATATCCGTTTCAATGACAGAGTTATCCCGTGTTTTGCACATTAGTCGTGCAAGTCTTTACAGAGTTATTGAAGCTCTTGAACAACAAGGAAAAATCTGCCGTGACGGTAAAAAAATATATTTAAAAGGAAATGATTAAAATGAAAAAAGTGATTTCACTACTTCTTGTATTTGCAATTTTGTTTGCTTTTGCGGCTTGCAATACAGAAAAAGAAGAACCTTATCAGAGTGTTAGTATGCGAGTTGCAGGTCTTGCAGGCCCTACCGGTATTGGTATGGTTAACCTTATGAAGAGTCAGGACGACCAAACCGCAAAGAACAATTACACATTCTCAGTTGTCAGCGACCCAACAGAAATTGTTTCAGGTATGACTAACAATTCTTATGATATTGCAGCTTGCCCTATCAACCTTGCGGCTACACTTTATAACAAACTTGAAGGTAACATTCAGGTGCTTTCAGTTAACACAAAGGGTGTGCTCTATATTCTTGAAAACGGCAACACAATCAACTCACTCAGTGACCTTGCAGGCAAAAAGCTCTATGCAACAGGTCAGGGCTCAACACCTGAATATATTCTCAATTATCTTCTTGAAAAGAGTGGTATTGCAGACAAGGTTGAAGTTGAATATGTTACATCACACGACGAATTAGCAACGCTTGCAGCATCAGGCAAGGCTACAATTTCAATGTTACCTGAACCAAAGGTTACTGCTGCGCTCACAAAAAATGCTGATTTGAGAATTGCACTTAATCTCACAGCAGAATTCGAGAAAATCAGTGGCAAAACACTTATTCAGGGTGTTGTTATTGCGAAAAAAGACTTTGTAGAGCAAAATCCAGAAGCAGTTAAGATGTTCTTAAAAGAATATGAGGCGTCAATCAACTCTGCAAACAACGACATTGAAACAACATCTGCACTTTGCGAGCAATATGGTATTATTCCAAAGGCTGCAGTTGCTAAAAAGGCAATACCAAACTGCAATATTGCATACATTGACGGTGCAGATATGAAAGCATCAGTTCTTGCAAATCTTCAAATTTTCTTTGATGCTAATCCAAAATCTATTGGAGGAAAGTTGCCAAGTGATGACTTCTATTTTGGAGCATAAGGTAACAATTAAAAAACTTATAAAAATAGCCCTGACCATTATTTTCTGGTTAGGGCTATGGCTCATTGCATATAAACTTGTGGGACTTGACGTTTTGATTGCATCCCCTTTAGATGTTGCGAAAAGATTATTAGAATTCTTGCCAAGTGGTGAATTTTGGTTAACTATTTTCAACTCATTTAAGGGAATTTCTTTGGGGTATATAATTGGTGTGGCAATCGGTAGTGTTTTTGGTATTGTTACTGCGTTTTCAAGCACTTTGAATACACTTTTTAAGCCATTTTTAACTGCTGTTAAGACCACTCCTGTTGTATCTTTTATTATTCTTGCACTTATCTGGCTTGATAAAGTAAGCGTGCCGATTTTTATTACAACACTTATGGTTATGCCTGTTGTATGGGCAAATGTTACAAGCTCAATTGTGAATACTGACAAATCGCTTATTGAAATGGCAAATGCATATAATTTTGGTTTTGTAAAGAAACTAAAGCTTATATTTTTGCCATCTGCTGTGCCATCTTTTGTATCAGCTTGTAAGACTGCGGTAGGTCTTGGTTGGAAAGCGGGAATTGCGGCAGAAGTGCTTTGCACACCACAAAATTCTATTGGTATAAATCTTCGAAATTCACAGGTATATATTGAAACTGTTGACCTTTTTGCTTGGACCGTTGTGATAATCATTTTAAGTCTTATACTTGAAAAATTGCTTGTTGCAATTCTTGATTTATGCTTTAAGAAGATAATGTCAAAGGGAGGTTATTTCATTGAAAATACAGATAAATAATCTCTGCAAAAAATTTGGTGATAAGGTGGTTTTTGAAAGCTACACAAACACTTTTGATTTTGACGGTATCTTACTTATTAAAGGTGCTTCAGGACTTGGCAAGACTACTCTTATGAGAATAATTGCAGGACTTGAAAAAGCTGACAAAGGCGAGATAATAAAGAATGTGAAAACAATATCTTTTATGTTTCAAGAAGACCGACTTATCCCCTTTGTTTCAGTATTAAAAAACCTGACTGCAGTGTGTAATGAAGAAAAGGCACTTCACTATTTAAAACTTATGGGACTTGAGAGTGAGAAAGATAATTCTCCCCTATCTTTAAGCGGTGGTATGAGAAGACGAGTATCACTTGCACGTGCGTTATGTTTTAATAGTGATTTGGTTATTCTTGACGAGCCATTCAAGGGACTTGATGAAGAATTAAAATTAAGCATTTGCGAGATAATCAAAGAAGAAAGTAAAAAGAGAGATTTTATAATAATTAGTCACGATAGTGAAGATGCAAAAATTTTGAATGCGAGATTTATAGAGATATAAAAAAGACACCCACTCGGGTGTCTTTTCTTATTGTTCCAATATTGCTTCAATATTTTTTCTTGCATAATCAATTATCTGCTGATGCAAGTTTTCATATTCATAAAACTTATCATCAAAACTATCAAAATCAAATCTTTCAGTTTGCGCTTGATATTCTTCAACATCGTATGTAATAAATGATGATAAATCATTAACATCAATTTTATTATCAAAAACAAAACTATCATATAGTTTTCTCAAGTCAGTTGCACCAATTTCGTTAAGTGCTTCACTTACATAAGGTGCACATTCACGGCTTGAATTCACAAAGAACTGGCATAAGCCACCGTTATTAACTTCCATTTCAAACTCAATGAGAGAATAAAGCAATTTTTGTTCTTTGGAAATCCTTGGTTCATTAATATCAAAAACCGCATCTTCACATACACAATTAATGGCATCGAAGAATTGTTCATCGTCAAGGGTTAAAATTTGTTCTTTGCCCATTGCTCTGATTTTCTTTGCTTTTTTCATATTTTTCATATTGTATAAAATTGTTCCCAAAACGCCCATATTAATCTTCCTTTGCTTTATAATAAACTTATTATATAACAAACATTGCGTAAAGTAAATTGAAATGCAAAAATGCAGAAAAGATATGACAAAATAATAGAAATAAATCAATGCGGAGCATTGTATATCATCATTGCGAAAGGTTTTTGATGTACACCTAAAGGTGTGATGAGATACAAATGCGACTTGTCGCATTTGATGATATGCACGCTAACGCGCGATGATATACCATTGCTTTCGCAATGGATAAAAAAAGAACGAAGATTTCTCTTCGTTCTTTTTTGGTGCTGGTGACCGGACTTGAACCGGTACGGTATTGCTACCGAGGGATTTTAAGTCCCTTGCGTCTGCCGATTTCGCCACACCAGCATACTGTTTCGACAGCCTTTATATTATATATTAGTAAATCTCAAATGTCAAGAATTATATTAAATTTCGTCTATTTGAACAATAATATCTCTTGCTTTTCTAATTGACCCTATTTTAATCATTTGATATACTATATTATGTATGAATATAATACTTAATTTTTCTTTTTAAAGGAGATTTTATTATGGCAAAAAACAGATACATTGGCGATTATCCTGTAATCGGTATTCGT
>CALBNX010000079.1 GCA_937896885.1 uncultured Clostridia bacterium | reverse complement strand
CTTACAAGTGGTTCCTTGAAACAGGACTTAAAGAGGTGTTCCGTGATATCGATGCAATCACCGATTACACAGGAAATCTCGAATTGACCTTTGTGGATTATCGCATGGACGATAAACCAAAGTACACAGTTAAAGAGTGTAAAGAAAGAGATGCAACTTATGCAGCTCCACTCAGAGTAACTGCGCGTCTTCTCAACAAAGAGACAGGCGAGGTTAAAGAAAACGAAGTATATATGGGCGACTTCCCGCTGATGACTGATAGCGGTACATTCGTTATCAATGGTGCAGAGCGTGTTATCATTTCACAGCTTGTGCGTTCACCCAGCGTTTATTATGGTATGACTCATGACAAAACAGGTAAGGAACTTTACACAACAACTGTAATTCCAAACCGTGGTGCATGGCTTGAATACGAAACAGACCAAAATGACCTTTTCTATGTAAGAATAGATAAGAACAGAAAGATTTATATCACAACTTTCATTCGTGCATTGGGTCTTAGCTCAAACGATGAAATTCGTGAATTCTTCGGTTATGACGATAGAATCGAAGCTACTCTTGAAAAGGATACAACAGTTAACACAGAACAGGCACTTATCGAAGTTTATAAAAAGCTTCGTCCAGGTGAACCACCTGCACTTGAAACAGCACAGGCTCACCTTGATAATTTGTTCTTTGATGCTCACCGTTATGACCTTTCTCGTGTAGGTAGATATAAATACAACAAGAAGCTTGCAATTTCAGACAGAATTGCAGGTCATAAGGTTGCACAACCAGTTGTTAGCCAGCTCACTGGTGAGATTATGGCAGATACTGGTGATATGATTGACGAAAAACTTGCTTACAGAATTGAGCAAGAAGGTGTTGATACAGTAATTCTTGATGTTGACGGTAAAGAAGTTAAAGTTTACTCTAACGGAATGGTTGACATCGCAGAATATGTTCCAATGTTCTCAGAAGAAGAACTCGAAGAAATTGGTATTAACGAAAAAGTTAGTTTCCCAGTTCTTATGGAAGTTCTTGACAAATGTGGTGACGATAAAGATGCACTCGCAGAAGAAATGGCTCTTCGTGCAGATGACCTTATTCCAAAGCACATTGTTATCAACGATATTTTCGCATCAATTAACTATCTCAACGGTCTTGCATCAGGTGTTGGTGTAACAGACGATATCGACCACCTTGGCAATCGTCGTATCCGTTCAGTTGGTGAACTTCTTCAAAACCAGTTCAGAATTGGTTTTGCAAGAATGGAAAGAGTTGTTAAAGAAAGAATGACTCTTCAGGGACAAGAGCCAGATAAGGTTACACCTGCTGCTCTTATCAATATCCGTCCTGTAATGGCTGCAATCAAAGAGTTCTTTGGTTCATCTCCACTTTCTCAGTTCATGGACCAGACAAACCCACTTGCAGAACTTACACATAAGAGAAGACTTTCAGCACTCGGTCCTGGCGGTCTTTCTCGTGACCGTGCAGGCTTCGAAGTTCGTGACGTTCACTATTCACACTATGGTAGAATGTGTCCAATCGAAACTCCTGAAGGTCCAAACATCGGTCTTATCTCTTATCTTGCAACATTCGCAAGAATCAATAAATATGGCTTCATTGAAGCGCCTTTCAGAAGAATTGACAAGAAGACAGGCACAGTTCTCAATGAAGTTGAATATATGACAGCTGATGTAGAAGATAACTACATTGTTGCTCAGGCTAACGAACCACTTGACGAAAAAGGCAAATTCATCAATGCAAAGCTTACAGCTCGTCACAGAGATAACTTCCTTGAAGTTGCAACAACAGAAGCAGACTATATGGACGTTTCTCCAAAAATGGTTGTTTCAGTTGCTACTGCAATGATTCCATTCCTTGAAAATGACGACGCTAACCGTGCTTTGATGGGTTCAAACATGCAGCGTCAGGCTGTTCCACTTCTTAAAACAGAATCTCCAATTGTTGGTACAGGTATGGAATATAAGGCCGCTGTTGACTCAGGTACAGTTGTTCTTGCAAAGCGTGCAGGTACAGTTACACAGGTTGACGCAAAAACTATTGCTATCACAACTGCTGACGATGAAGTTGATACTTATGAACTTATCAAGTATATGCGTTCAAACCAAGGCACTTGCATCAACCAACGCCCAATCGTTGACTTAGGTCAGAAAATCGAAGCAGGCGAGGTTATTGCTGATGGTCCTGCAACAGCAAACGGTGAAATTTCACTTGGTAAGAATGCTCTCATCGGCTTTATGACTTGGGAAGGTTATAACTACGAAGACGCTGTTCTTATTAACGAAAAACTTGTTCGTGATGATGTTTACACATCTGTTCATATTGAAGAATACGAAATCGAAGCAAGAGATACAAAACTTGGACCAGAAGATATCACAAGAGACATTCCAAACGTTGGTGAAGATGCTCTTAAAGACCTTGACGAAAACGGCATTATCCGTGTTGGTGCAGAGGTACATTCAGGAGATATCCTTGTTGGTAAGGTTACACCAAAGGGTGAAACTGATGTAGCAACAGCTGAAGAAAGAATTCTTCGTGCTATCTTTGGTGAAAAAGCAAAAGAAGTTCGTGATACTTCACTTCGTGTTCCTCACGGTGAATATGGTATCGTTGTTGACGTTGAAGTATTTACAAGAGAAAACAGCGACGAATTAAGTCCTGGTGTTAATAAGATTGTACGTTGCTATATTGCACAGAAGAGAAAACTCTCTGTCGGTGACAAAATGGCTGGTCGTCACGGTAATAAGGGTGTTGTTTCCCGTATTCTTCCACAAGAAGATATGCCATTCCTTGATGATGGTACTCCACTTGACATCGTTCTTAACCCATTGGGTGTTCCATCTCGTATGAATATCGGTCAGGTTCTTGAAGTGCACTTAGGTTTCGCTTATAGAAAACTTGGCCAGAAGATTGCAACTCCTGTATTTGACGGCGCACACGAAGTTGATATTCGTGAAGCACTCAAAGAAGCAGGTTACCGTGAAGACGGTAAATCAATCCTTACTGACGGTAGAACAGGTCAGAAATTTGATAACCCTGTTACTGTTGGTGTTATGTACTACTTGAAGCTTCATCACCTTGTTGATGATAAGATTCACGCTCGTTCAATTGGTCCATACGCTCTCGTTACACAGCAGCCACTTGGTGGTAAAGCACAGTTCGGTGGTCAGCGTTTTGGTGAAATGGAAGTTTGGGCACTTGAGGCATACGGCGCAGCTTATACACTTCAAGAAATTCTTACAGTTAAATCTGACGACCTTACAGGACGTCGTAAGACATATGAGGCTATCGTTAAGGGACTTAACATTCCTAAACCCGGAGTTCCGGAGTCATTCAAGGTTCTTATCAAAGAACTTCAGGCACTTGCTCTCGATGTTCATGTGCTTGACGAAAATGGTGAAGATATCGACATCAAGAACGGTTTCGATAATGACGATTTTGATTTCGTTCCACCAGCAGATTCCGATATCCAATTCGAAGAAATCAATGACGCAACTTATGATAACGGATTCGTTCTTGATAACGAAGACGGTAGTGAAGTTGACGAAGATGACGATTCTGATTTCTATGCACAGAATATGCCAGATTTCGACGATGATGATATGATGGACGAAGAATTTTGATTGACTTAATCGTATTTTAGATAAAGGAAGAAGGGCTATATTTAATGGAAAAGAAACCATTTGAAGCAATAAAAATCGGTCTTGCCTCTCCTGACCAGATTAGAGAGTGGTCTTACGGTGAGGTTAAAAAGCCCGAAACAATAAACTATCGTACCTTAAAGCCCGAAAAAGACGGTCTTTACTGCGAAAGAATTTTTGGACCTCAGAAGGACCTTGAATGTCATTGCGGTAAATATAAGAAAATCCGTTATAAGGGTAAAGTTTGTGAACGCTGTGGCGTTGAAGTAACAAGAAAAGAAGTACGTCGTGAAAGAATGGGACACATTGAACTCGTTTCTCCTGTTTCTCATATCTGGTATTTCAAGGGCATTCCATCAAGAATGGGTCTCATTCTTGATATTTCTCCAAGAGACCTTGAAAAAGTACTTTATTTCGCAAGATATATTGTTACTGACCCAGGCGATACAGAACTTGAAAAGAAGCAGATACTCAGCGAAAAAGAGTATCTTGATATGGTTGAAAAATATGACGACGAGTTCAAAGCTGCAATGGGTGCTGAAGCAATCAAAACTCTTCTTGAAGAAGTTGATGTTGAAGCACTTTGCAAAGAACTCCGTGAAGAGCTTACAGATGCAACAGGTCAGAAGAAAACAAGAATTCTTAAAAGACTTGAAGTTGCCGAAGCTTTCAAACAGTCAGGCAATAAACCTTCTTGGATGATTATGGATGTAATTCCAGTTATTCCACCAGATATTCGTCCAATGGTTCAGCTTGACGGTGGTCGTTTTGCAACATCTGACCTTAACGACCTTTACAGACGTGTTATCAACAGAAATAACCGTCTCAAGAGACTTTTAGAGCTTAATGCTCCTGATATTATCGTAAGAAACGAAAAGAGAATGCTTCAAGAAGCAGTTGACGCTCTTATCGACAACGGTCGTCGTGGCAGACCTGTAACAGGTCCAAACAACAGAGCGCTCAAATCTCTCTCTGATATGCTTAAAGGTAAGCAGGGACGTTTCCGTCAGAACCTTCTTGGTAAGCGTGTTGACTATTCAGGTCGTTCAGTTATCGTTGTTGGTCCTGAACTTAAACTCTATCAGTGTGGTCTTCCTAAAGAAATGGCACTTGAACTCTTTAAACCATTCGTTATGAAGAACCTTGTTGATACAGGTGCAACAGGCAATATGAAGTCTGCAAAGAAGATGGTAGAGCGTGCAAGAACAGAGGTTTGGGATGCACTTGAAAAAGTAATCAAAGACCATCCAGTTATGCTTAACCGTGCTCCAACACTTCACAGACTTGGTATTCAAGCATTCGAACCAGTACTCGTTGAAGGCAGAGCTATCAAACTTCACCCACTTGTATGTACAGCGTTCAACGCTGACTTCGACGGTGACCAGATGGCTGTTCACGTGCCACTTTCAGCAGAAGCACAGGCAGAAGCAAGACTTCTTATGCTCGCTGCTAACAACCTTCTCAAACCATCAGATGGTAAACCAGTTGCAGTTCCTACACAGGATATGATTCTTGGTTCATACTATCTTACAATGGTTAAGGAAGGCGAACCAGGCGAAGGCAAAGTGTTCCGTAATGTTGACGAGGCTACAATGGCTTACGATGAAGGTGACATTACACTTCACGCAAAAATTAAGATTCGTATGACTAAAGAAGTTGATGGTGAGAAAAAGACAGAACTTCTCGAAACAACTCTTGGTCGTGTAATTTTCAATAATCCAATTCCACAGGATTTGGGCTTTGTTGACAGAACAGACCCAGCAAACGATTTCAAACTTGAAGTTGACTTCCTTGTTAAGAAGGGTGGACTTGGTAAGATTATTGATAAATGTATCAAGGTTCACGGCGTGACAGTTGCTGCTGAAATGCTTGATAAGATTAAAGCTCAGGGTCTTAAATACTCAACAAAGAGTGGTATCACAGTTGCTGTTTGTGACGCAAAGATTCCTGAAACAAAGAAAGATTTGCTCGCAAATGCTGAAGCTCAGGTTGACGTTATCAATGATTACTACAACATGGGTCTTTACAGTGCAGAAGAGCGTTCAAGAGCAGTTATTAAGGTTTGGGAAGAAACAACAAATGCAGTTTCTTCAGGTATCCTTGAAGGCCTTGGCGAAACAAACCCAATCTATATGATGGTTGACTCTGGTGCCCGTGGTTCTAAGGCTCAGCTTCGTCAGCTTGCTGGTATGCGTGGTCTTATTGCTAATACAGCAGGTAAAACAATCGAAGTTCCAATTCGTGCTAACTATCGTGAAGGTCTTAATGTTCTCGAATACTTCATTTCTTCTCGTGGTGCTCGTAAAGGTCTTGCCGATACAGCTCTTCGTACAGCTGACTCTGGTTACCTTACTCGTCGTCTTGTTGACGTTTCACAAGATGTTATCATCCGTGAAGAAGATTGTCATTGCCACGATGGTATCGAAGTTTACGATATTACAGAAGGCAAAGAAATGATTGAACCATTGTATGAAAGACTTACAGGTCGTTATCTTCTTGAAGATTTCGTTGATGCTGACGGCAATGTTGTTGCATCTAAGGACGAAATGATTACAGAAGAAAAGGCTAAAGTCGTTGCAGAAATGGTTAACGCAAGAGAAAATCCTGCAGACCGCAGAATTAAGATTCGTTCACTTCTTACTTGTGACTCTGAACACGGCGTATGTATTAAGTGCTATGGTGCAAACCTTGCAACAGGTGCACCTGTAACAGTTGGTGAAGCAGTTGGTATTATCGCTGCTCAGTCAATCGGTGAACCTGGTACTCAGCTTACAATGAGAACATTCCATACTGGTGGTGTTGCATCAAGCCAGGATATCACACAGGGTCTTCCTCGTGTTGAAGAATTGTTCGAAGCAAGAAAACCAAAGACTCTTGCAATTCTTTCAGAAATCGACGGTGTTCTTTCATTCCGTGAAATCAAGGGTAACGAACATATTGTTATCACTGACCACGAAAACGGTGATGAACGCGCATATATGATTCCTTATGGCTTCCATAAGAGATTCAACTCAGAAACAGACGAAAATGGTAACCCAATCTTCGTTAAGAAGGGTACAGCACTTACAGATGGTTCTCCAAATCCAAATGATATTCTTGCAATCAATGGCGTTGACGCTGTGCATGATTATCTTATAAAGGAAGTTCAGAGAACATATCGTATGCAGGGTGTTGATATCAACGATAAGCATATCGAAGTTATTGTTCGTCAGATGATGAGAAAACTCAAGGTTGCAGATGCAGGTACAACAGACCTCCTTCCAGGTGCATCAACAGATAAGCGCGAACTTGCTCAGGCAAATGAAGCAGCTCGTCTTCGTGCAGAAGAAACAGGTGAAGCATTTGTACCAGCAACAAGCACACCAGTGCTTCTTGGTATCACAAAAGCATCTCTTGCAACAGATTCATTCTTGTCAGCAGCATCATTCCAAGAAACAACAAGAGTTCTTACAGATGCAGCTATCAAGGGTAAAGTTGACCCACTTATGGGCCTTAAAGAAAATGTTATTATCGGTAAACTTCTTCCATCAGGTACTGGTATGAAGTGCTATTCAGAAGTTGAACTTAACAAATCAATCGAAGATTTAGTAACTGCCGAAGCATAAATAAAAAAATAAAGACGAGGGCAACCTCGTCTTTTTTTGACAAAATTGAATTTGTCGGGATGATTTACGACCCCTACGAATTTTGATTCGACAACCCCCAATTCATCTAATTGATACCATAAAAACAACCCGTCCTCAATTCCGAGAACGGGTTCATTTATTGATTTCAGGTTTGTCTGTTCTACCTATAATAAAATCCATGCTGACATCATAAAAATTTGCTAATGTCATAAGTGTTTCAGTAGGAGGAATTCTTTCGCCATTTTCAAATTTTGAAAGCAATGGTTGTTCAATTCCTGTCTTCATTTGCAATGAAATTTGAGTTAAACCTGCATTTTTTCGTAACTCTTTTAATCTGTTTGACATAATATCACCTAATGACATTATGTCATATTTCCATATTGACAATTATGACATAATATCATAAAATTAAAAATGAATAAGTATAAAGGGGAGTAAATATGAAAAAAACAAGTAAATTTTTATCAATCTTCTTGGCATTGATAATGGTGGTATCACTTATACCTATAACCAGTATTGAAGCAGAAGCGGCTAACGGGATACAAACAAAAATTGATTTAATTAAAACATTGTATAATACGGGTTCATATTTTACATCTGATGGAAAATCACATTATATGTGGGACTATAGTGTTTGTCCAGAAGACCCTAGTAATAGCCCTATGCCATATAGAACCTGTAAATGTAGTTTGTCTCAACAAACCAAGAAAACTACAGGGCTTTATAGTGGTGCAGAAGTAGCATCTAAATTAGGAGTTTCACGTTGGCAATGTGCTGCATTTGCGACATATGTCTTCTATAACATTTTTAATAAAGACTACGCAACCTGTGGAACAGTAAGTATAGACAATGCTAAGCTAGGTGACGTTGTTGTTTTTGACTTTGATAAATCATCTTATTCAGAAGACCATTATGCAATATATTTATATACTAGCGAGTCAAATGTTTATGTATATGATGCTAACTCTGATTATTATAGTAAGGTTGTTTATGGTTCTTCTTATGCTAAGTCAGCAGTAGTTAAAGTGTTTCGTGCAAGTAATTATGATGCTGTTAATAATTCTTCAACCCCATCAATAAACTATGTCACAGGTTTAGCTGGACAGTATTATTTACAGAATAAAAATACTGGATATTGGTTGGCAGTTAGTGAAGGCAAGGATGCAAGCACTCAGCCAATTAACACATGGGCAAATTGGGGAACAGATTTCCGTGTTAAATTAACTGCAAGTGGTAATGGATACAAAATTAATTTCCCTAATGTATCTTCACTTCTTGTGAATTCATATAGTGATACACCTACTTCGGGTACAAAAATTAACCTGTACAAGGACGTTAATAATTCAAGCCAGTGGTGGGGCTTTGAAAAAGTTGGAGATGCTTATGCAATTCGTTGCCTATATAATCCTTCACTTGTTTTGACCTCTAATGGCACATCTCAGGCAACATTGACAACATATACTGGAGCAGCAAATCAGCTTTGGTATCTTCACCCTTATACCAGTACAGTTACTTATAATGCTAACGGAGGTAGTGGAGCACCAAGTAGTCAAACTAAATATTTCAATGAAACCTTGACGTTGTCGAGTACAAGACCAACAAGAAGTGGTTATACCTTCCTTGGCTGGTCAACAAGCAGTACAGCTACAAGTGCGACATATTCAGCAGGTGGTAGTTTCACAACTAATGCAAGCACAACTTTGTATGCAGTGTGGAGGTCTCAAAACATAGAGATATGTGTAGATGGTAATTCAGATAATCAATATTGGACTTTGACACTAGATGATTTTGAGAATATTAATTGTTATCTTACTTTAAATGAATATTATGGAAATTCAATTACATATTCATACAGTACTAATAATTCAAATGTAAGTTGTTCCATAGGAAATACCAATAGTTCCAATCAAACACCGTTTTCTGTTTATGCAAACTCGATAGGTGAAACAACAATTACATTATCAGTTAAAGATACCGTGACGGATGAGGTCCTTGACAATATAAATATATACGTTACTGTAAGGGCAAAGGAATATACTGTAACTTATGACGCAAATGGCGGAACAGGAGCACCAGAAGCTTCCACTCACCAAAGTGGAACTACACATACAGTTTCTTCAATTATTCCTGAAAGATTTGGTTGTAGTTTTTTTGGATGGGGAACTAGTCCTGATGCTGCAAATGTGTATTCACCTGGCTATGAGATTACTGTAACAGGTAATATAATTTTATATGCCAAATGGATAGGTGCTTTTTGGTTAAGCGATTGGCAACCAAATGAAGAAACCGCAATGATATTGGCTCCAGGATGTTGTTGGTATTATTATATGGAACCATCTTATACAAGGACATATCATTTTGAAAGTACTGGGTCAGTAGATTCAAAAATTTCAATCTATAATTCAAGCGGGACTGAACTCACCAGTAATGATGATAGCGGTGAAGGATATAATTTTTCTTTAGATTATACTTTCAATGGTGGCGAAAAATATTATATAAAAATACACGCATATGGTAACAATGCAGGAGATATTCCTTTTACAGTTTCACCATATTGGAAAATAAAATATGATGCAAATGGCGGTGTTGGAGCTCCTGAAACGCAGGAGAAACTTCATGGTCAAGATATTTGTTTAAGTTCTGCAATACCTCAGCGTAGTGGATATACATTTCTCGGTTGGTCATATGGTGATTCCACTATACTTAGTCCGGGTTCAACATATTCATATGATTGGGATGAAACGCTTTATGCTGTTTGGAAAGAAAACGTCTCTTTAATTACAAACAAGTGGGTAAAAGATGATAACGGTTGGCGTTATTATGATGCAAATGGTAATATAGTTAAAAATGCATGGAAGCAAGACAGTGTGGGTTGGTGCTATCTTGGTGCAGATGGCTACATGGTAACTAATCAATGGGTAAAAGATAGTGTCGGCTGGTGCTATCTTGACGCTAACGGCAGAATGGTATGTAACAATTGGGTTTATGATAACGGCAAATGGTACTTTATGGATACAAACGGCTATATGGTATCAAACTGTTGGAAGAAAGACTCAAAGGGCTGGTGTTATTTAGGCTCAAGTGGTGCAATGCTCACAAATGCTTGGGTAAAAGATAGTGTTGGTTGGTGCTATGTTGGTGCTGATGGCTACTGTGTAACTAACAAGTGGGTAAAAGATTCAAAAGGTTGGTGCTATCTCGACGGAAATGGTCGAATGGTATATAACAAGTGGGTTAAAGACTCAAAAGGTTGGTGTTATGTTGGCTCCAATGGTTATATGGTCTATAATCAATGGGTACAAGATGGTGGCAAGTGGTATTATATAGATGCTAATGGCTATATGGTAACAGGCACTAAAGTAATAAATGGCAAAACATACAAATTCGCATCCAATGGTGTTTGGATTGGATAAATTATGAAATAGTAATTCGGCTCCCTCATATGAGGGAGCTGTATTTTTATTTCACAAATGTTTTTCGTGATTTTGTAAAAAAATACTTGACATTTGTTGTGCAGTTGTGATAAACTAATCGAGCATGCGGACTTGCGTCCGTTCATTTGTTATGCAATAAATATGTATGGGGGTGAATCAAAGAAATGCCAACCTTTAACCAGCTCGTTCGTAACGGAAGAGAAACTCTCGTTAA
>CALBNX010000078.1 GCA_937896885.1 uncultured Clostridia bacterium | reverse complement strand
CAGTGCCAAGAAGAGGCCAGATTGCAAAACGTGATGTTTTGCCAGATCCGCTTTATAATTCAAAGCTTGTAACAAGACTTATCAACAGCGTTATGTTAGACGGTAAGAAGGGCGTTGCTCAGAAAATCGTTTATGATGCATTCGACATCATCGCTGAAAAAACAGGCAAGGAAGCTTTAGAAGTTTTCGATGCCGCAATGGAAAATGTTATGCCAGTTCTCGAGTGTAAGGCTCGTCGTATCGGTGGTGCAACATACCAGGTTCCAATGGATGTTCGCCCAGAAAGACGTCAGACACTTGGTCTTCGTTGGATTACTCTTTATGCTCGTCAGCGTTCAGAAAGAACAATGAAGGAAAGACTTGCTAACGAAATTCTTGATGCTATCAACTCACAGGGTGGAGCATTCAAGAAGAAGGAAGAAATGCACAGAATGGCAGAAGCAAACAAAGCTTTCGCACATTTCAGATGGTAATTATTTAGAGACATTTAAGTGGAGGATATTATGCCAAGAAAAGTATCTCTTGAACAAACAAGAAATATTGGTATTATGGCTCACATCGACGCTGGTAAAACAACTACAACAGAGAGAATTCTCTATTACACAGGTGTTAACCACAAAATCGGTGAGACTCATGACGGTTCAGCAACAATGGACTGGATGGCACAGGAGCAAGAACGTGGTATCACAATTACTTCTGCTGCTACAACATGTTTCTGGAAAGACCATCGTATCAATATCATCGACACTCCTGGACACGTTGACTTCACAGTTGAAGTTCAGCGTTCACTTCGCGTACTTGACGGTTCTGTAACTGTTCTTTGCGCAAAGGGTGGTGTTGAGCCTCAGTCTGAAACAGTTTGGCGTCAGGCTGACGAATACAAAGTTCCTAGAATGATTTATGTTAACAAAATGGACATTTTAGGTGCTAACTTCTACCGTGTTCTTGACATGGTTAAAGAAAGATTTAACTGTAACGCAGTTCCAATTCAGCTCCCAATCGGTGAAGAAAGCTCATTCAAAGGCATCATCGACCTTATCAATAATAACGCTATCGTTTATTATGATGATATGGGTAAAGATGTTAGAATTGAAGAAATTCCTGATGATATGAAGGAAAAGGCTGCTCAGTATCGTAACAACCTTATCGAATCAGTTGCTGAACTCGATGAGGACCTTATGATGAAATATTTCGACGGTGAAGAACTCACAGTTGACGAAATCAAGACAGTTATCCGTAAGGCTACACTTACTAATGAAATCGTTCCAATCTGCTGCGGTACTTCATATCGTAACAAGGGTGTTCAGCCACTTCTCGATGCTATCGTTGACTTCATGCCTGCTCCAACAGACATCGAAGCTATCAAGGGTGTAAACCCAGATACAGAAGAGGAAGAAGTTAGACACTCATCAGACGACGAGCCATTCGCAGCTCTCGCATTCAAGATTGCTAACGACCCATTCGTTGGTACACTTTGTTTCTTCCGTGTATATTCAGGTACAGTTAATGCAGGTACAACTGTTTATAACACAGTTAAAGACAACAAAGAAAGAATGGGACGTATTCTTCAGATGCACGCTAATCACCGTGAAGACATTGAAACAGTTTATGCAGGTGACATCGCTGCCGTTGTTGGTCTTAAGAACACAACAACAGGTGATACTCTCTGTGATGAGAAACACCCGATTATCCTTGAATCAATGAACTTCCCAGAACCAGTTATCAGCGTTGCTATCGAACCAAAAACAAAAGCTGGTCAGGAAAAAATGGGTATCGCACTTTCAAAACTTGTTGCAGAAGACCCAACATTCCGTAGCTATACAGACGAAGAAACAGGACAAACAATCATCGCTGGTATGGGTGAACTTCACCTTGAAATCATCGTTGACCGTCTTCTTCGTGAATTCAAAGTTGAAGCAAATGTAGGTAAACCACAGGTTGCTTACAGAGAAACAATCCGTTCAGCTTCATCTTCTGACACAAAATATGCTCGTCAGTCAGGTGGTAAAGGTCAATACGGTCACGTTAAGATTAATATTGAACCAAACCCAGATGGCGGTTACGAGTTCGTAAATAACATCGTTGGTGGTGCTATTCCTAAGGAATACCACAAAGCAGTTGACGACGGTATCCAGGGTGCTATGCAGTCAGGTGTACTTGCAGGCTATGGCGTTGTTGACGTTAAGGTTACTCTTTATGATGGTTCATACCACGAAGTTGACTCTTCTGAAATGGCGTTTAAGATTGCTGGTTCAATGGCATTCAAAGATGCTGCTAAGAAGGCAAACCCTGTTATCCTTGAACCTATTATGAAGGTTGTAGTTATTACTCCTGAAGAATATATGGGTGACGTTATCGGCGACTTGAACAGCCGTCGTGGCGAAATTCAGGGCTTTGAAGACCGCTCAGGCGTTAAACAGATTAACGCAAGAGTTCCACTTTCAGAAATGTTCGGTTATGCAACAGACCTCCGTTCTAAGACACAGGGCCGTGGTCAGTACGTAATGGAACCAGACGGATACAAAGAAGTTCCTAAGTCAATTTCTGAAAGCATCATTTCTGAAAGAAGCAAGAGAGACTAATATTTTCTTGCAAAAGACTTGAATTTTTTCAAGTTTATTGATACAATAAGTATCACAAATATTTTGTAAATTATTTTCAAAAATAAAGGGAGGAAATTCCAATGGCAAAGGCAAAATTTGAAAGAACTAAACCACACGTTAATATTGGTACTATCGGTCACGTTGACCACGGTAAGACAACATTAACAGCTGCTATCACAAAAACACTCGCTTCTAAAGGTCAGGCTGACTTCGTTGATTACGCAAACATCGACAAGGCTCCTGAAGAAAGAGAAAGAGGTATCACAATCAACACAGCTCACGTTGAGTACGAGACAGCATCTCGTCACTATGCTCACGTTGACTGCCCAGGCCACGCTGACTACATCAAGAACATGATTACTGGTGCTGCTCAGATGGACGGTGCTATCCTTGTTATCGCATCAACAGATGGTCCTATGGCTCAGACAAAAGAACACCTTCTTCTTGCTCGTCAGGTTGGCGTTCCTTACATCATCGTTTTCATGAACAAAGTTGACCAAGTTGACGACCCAGAACTTCTTGAACTCGTTGAAATGGAAATCCGTGAAACTCTTGACGAATACGAATTCCCAGGCGATGATACACCAATCATCAAGGGTTCAGCACTTAAAGCTCTTGAAGCAACATCATCAGATGACCCAGCTTGCGCTCCAATTTGGGAACTCATGGACGCTGTTGACAGCTACATCCCAACTCCAGACCGTAAAGCAGACCAGCCATTCCTTATGCCTGTTGAAGACGTATTCACAATCACAGGTCGTGGTACAGTTGCTACAGGTAGAGTTGAAA
>CALBNX010000077.1 GCA_937896885.1 uncultured Clostridia bacterium | reverse complement strand
TGCGTGCTTGTGACCAGCTTCACACAGACATCTGCTATCAGAATGTTAACGCAAAAATTATTGCTACTCACTCTGGTACATCATTCGGTCAGGCAGGTTCAACACACCATGCTATCACTGACCTTGCAATTACAAGAGCAATGCCAAACCTCACAGTTATCGTTCCTGCTGATGGTTTTGAAACAGCAAATGCAGTTAACGCAGCTTATGAAAACTATGGCCCATACTATATCCGTATTAACCGTGGTTTTGACCGTGTTCTTTATGAAAATCAGGATTACGGCTTCGAAGTTGGTAAAGCAGTAGAAGTTCACGAAGGTACTGACATTACAGTTATCGCTTGTGGCTCTTGCGTATTCCAGGCTCGTGAAGCTGCTAAGTTCCTTAAGAATGCTGACGGACTTTCAGTTCGTGTTCTTAATATGCACACAATTAGCCCAATCGACGTTGAAGCTATTCAGAAAGCAATTTCTGACACAAGAAGAATTATCACAGTTGAAGACCATCTCGTAACTGGCGGTCTTGGTTCAGCAGTTGCTGAAGTTATGGCTCAGTATGGTAAAGGCTGTGCATTCAAGATGCTTGGTCATAAGAGCTTTGCAATGATTGGTCTTCACGAAGACATTATGTCAGACGCTGGCATCGATGCTAACGGCATTATCGCTGCAGTTCGTGAAACAATGAATGCAGACTTCGAAGAAGACGACAACTGGGATGATGAAGTTTAATTCTTAAACCAAATCATTCAGAAAGAGAGTTGATAATATGCACGAACAAAATGAACTTTATGCATCAAAAATATTTTTCAATGCTGCATTGCCACTTTTGAAAGTTATTGCAACTGATGTTCCATCTCTCAAAGCTAAGTTTGACAAGCTCACAACTGTTTTACAGGTTAGTGCACTTGACCCTGAAGCAGAGGGTGGCAAATATGCAACACATTTCATCATCACAGAAGGTGAATGGGAAACAAAGCTCAATGCTGCTCACGAAGCTCCTGATGTTGAACTTGAATTCAAGAGTATTGAAGCAATGAACGCATTCTTCAAGGGCAAGATTGGTCCTAAGACTCTTCCAAAAATGAAGGGTGTTGTGAAGAATTTCAGCGCTTTCACAGCAATGCTTATGACACTTCTTAAGCTTTCAGACCTTACAGGTGCTACACAGCCACCAAAGGATGAAGAAACAAAAACTCTTATGGTTAAATGCTTCTTCTATCTCCTTTCAAGTGGTATCAGTCAGCTTAATAAGATGGGTCATACTGAAATCAAAGACTGGACTTCAAAGAGCCCTGACCGTGTTTATGCTTTCGCAGTTGACGGTCACCCTGAAGTTGCTGCTTTCATCCGTATCAAAGCAGGTAAATCAAGAGCGGGTCGTGGTGAATATAAGAGAGCGATGCCTTTCTTCACACTTCGTTTCAACAGCCTTGATTCAGCACTCGGTATTCTTCTTAGTATCGACGATATGCTCGAAGCAACAAAAGCAGGCCGTCTTATTATGGACGGTGGCCCTGAATTCGGCGCACAGCTCGGCGGATTTATGCTTGAAGTTGGCGGCTTGGCAAAATAAGATTTTACACATTAAAAAAGCTCGGTTTAAAACCGAGCTTTTTGTTTTTATAAACCTATTATTTCAAATACTATCGAATCTACAATGCAGGATAAAGGAAGCAATGTAAAAGCAACAAACTCTTTTTGTGGTTCTTCATCCTTTGTCAAATATACACGCCAAGCAACTGCAATATATAAACCATAAACAAGAACCCCTCTGATTATTGTTAAAACAACAGTTGGATTTTCTTCAATAAACATAGACACTATTGTTAACGCAAAAGCAAGAACAGAAGATATTGTTACAATAATCGCCATTGTTTTATGTCTTTTAGCTTTTTGCTCACTGTCTTCCAGAATTGCTGTATTCAAAAGACTTGCAGTTGCAAGCGCAATCAAAACCATTGATATTATAGAGATTACAAAACCTATCGCGCTCACAATGGGCATTAAATAATATTTTGATTCATCAGCTATTGTTTCTTTTAATGCTATTGTTGTAATAAGTCCTGTAAAGACCGATACAACTGCAATTGCTCCAGATGGAATTACTTCATACAAATATTTATATTTGTAAATATCACCTTTTAATCCGGTTTTCTTCATAATATGTTTTGCAAACATATTACAATAAACAATTGTCACGACCGCTGTAAAAACGACATTAACATTATCAAATATCTGTTCAAATACAGTTAACCCAAGTGTGCCTGCATTTAAGTGAATAACTGTTTTTAATATCATTTCAATCCATATTGGAATACAAAACACTAAAGCAAACAGAAAATGCCAAACCAGTGATGTTTTAAAAAAGTATGATTTTAAATTTTTAATAGGTTTGATTGGTTCTTCTACCTTTTCTTCTGAAAAATAATTTTCGGGAAGATTATATGCTACAATCAATTTTTCTGCAATATAATCAGGAATACCGTTAAGCGTTTCAATTTTTGTAAGTTCTTCTTCGCTGATGTCTATTGCAATTGCAACATCTTTAAGGTATAACCCTTTTTCTGCTCTAAAATCAATTAATGTTTTTGCCATAATAACCCTCCTTTTCCTTTGTAATTTCAATATATCATATAAAGATACAAAATGTCAATTATGCATATTACAACAAAAAGAGCAACCATTTTTGGTTATACCTACAAACTATGTTTTTTGTTTTTCGTCTTCATATTGTTCTCTTTTTATGTTATAATGCAGATATGGAAAGATATTTGAAATACAAAATTACAGAAAAATATGATGGCGAGCGAGTGTTAACCTTTTTAAAAGATGAAATCGAAGCATCTGCAAGGCTTATTCGTCACCTTAAAAACATACCTGATGGAATCACTTGCAATGGTGAGCATATTCGCACCGTTGATATTCTTCATTCGGGTGATTTGTTGTGTATTCATTTGCCAGAGCAGAATGACCACAAGCACAAAATCGTTGACCCAATGCCCTATGATTTGACAATTCTTTATGAAGACGATGATTTGCTCATTGTTGACAAGCCTGCGGGGTTACCTTTGCATCCGTCACACAATCATCAAGGCGACACCCTTGCAAATGCAGTATCATATTATCTTCAAACACATGGCAAAGAAGCCGTTTTTCGTTCTGTGGGACGCCTTGACCGTGGCACTTCAGGTGTTGTAATATGTGCGCTCAACAAATATACTGCCGCTCGTCTTTCGGGCAAGGTTTATAAAGAATATTACGCTGTTTGTGAAGGTGTTTATGAGGGTGAAGGTGTTATTGATAAACCAATTTATCGTCCTGACCCCATTCTCACAATCCGTACTGTTGACCCTCGTGGTGAAAGCGCCATAACTGAATGGAAAGCCGTTTCAAATCATAATGGTCGCACACTTTTGCATATTCATTTAGTAACCGGTAGAACACATCAAATCAGAGTGCATTTCGCTAGTAATGGCACGCCACTGACTGGCGACACTATGTATGGTACTGCTCGTGACGACATTTCTCGACAGGCTCTTCATTGTTGCTATTGCAGATTTAATCACCCTGTAACCAATGAAGAAATTGAAGTGAGTTCACCTTTACCCGACGACATTGCACAATTTGTCAAATAAAGCCATTTTTACTATTCTATTGTAAAAATATGATATATATGGTAAAATAAATATAATTCTAAATGGGTGGTGATATTGTGAACGAAATAAAAGATTATATCGTTTATCCCGAAAATCAAAAAATAGTTGTGCCCCCTATTGTGCCAAAAAAACAAGACAATTTCTATACAAGTATCGTTTATAATATTTCACGTTTTATACTGAAGTTTATTGTTCGTGGTGGAACATCTCTTGAAAAAATCAATGTTGATGACCTTAAACCACCATATATTCTTCTTTGTAATCATACACAATTTGTGGATTTCTTCACAAGCTTTAAGGCGGTGCATCCTTATAAATTCAACAACATTGCAACCCTTGATGGCTTTGTTGGGTTTGAAAAGATTATGACAGAATTAGGCTGTGCTTGTCACCGCAAATTCACAACTGATATAAGCCTTATTCGTGCTTGTCACAAAATTCTTCACGAATATGGCGACATTCTCTGTATGTACCCTGAAGCACGATACTCAAATGTTGGTACAACTGCAATAATCCCCGACGTCGTTGGTAAACTTGTTAAGAAAAACAAGGTTCCCGTTGTTGTACTCTTAAATCACGGGCATTATCTCAACGCACCATTTTGGGATTTCCGTCAATACAGAAAAGTTCCGTTCCGTTCAACTATGAAACAGATTCTTACTGTTGAACAGATTGAAAATATGACCGCTGACGAAATCAATGAAGTGATTCGTGAAGAGTTGTATTATGACGATTACAAATGGCAAAAAGAGAATAATATTAAAATTACTGAAGATTTCAGAGCAGATGGTCTTAACAAAGTTCTTTATAAATGCCCACATTGTTTAAGTGAGGGTAAAATGGTTGGCAAAGGCATTTATCTTACTTGCGAAGAATGTGGCAAAAAGTGGGAATTGACCGAGCTTGGTGAAATGAAAGCCCTTGACGGTGAAACCGAATTTTCACATATCCCTGACTGGTATGAGTGGGAAAGAGAATGTGTGCGTCAAGAAATTCTTGATGGTACATATTATTTTGAAGATGACGTTCATGTTCATTCTTTGCCCGGTGTTGAGTTTATTGACATTGGCAAAGCTCATGTTACTCACGACCTTGAAAACGGATTTGTAATCGAAGGTCATTATAACGGCAACGATTACAGAATTCAGCGTCAGACAAAAACACTTTACACATTACATAACGAATTCTTATTTAAAAAACTTGGCAAAATTGACTGCTTTGATGTTTCGATTAAAGACGATTCATTCTATTGCATTCCATCTAAAAAAGACGTTGTTACAAAGCTTATGTTAGCAACAGAGGAAATGTATAAAATCGTTACAGAACCCGCAGTCAGCAAAAAATAAGGTAAAAGCTATGAAAGATAACACAGATTTTTTGACAGAAATCGTCTATCCTGACGGTATCGAGCGTTCCACGATAGGTAAAGTTCCTGCCAAACAACCTGACAACATCACTAAAGGCGCTTACATACTTTCTTCTGCGATTTTGTCTCTTGTCAGAGCAGGATACAAAGTAGAAAAAATTAATATGGATGACTTAAAACCACCATATATCTTGCTTGCAAACCATATGCAATTTATGGATTTTGCTATGCTTTTCAGAGCAACATATCCCCACAAGGTCAATGTTGTTGCTGCTTTTAATGTTTTTCACCTTTTTCCAAAAACTATGGAAAAAGCGGGGTGCATTTGCACTCATAAATTCACAACAGACACCGCTCTTGTGCGTTCTTGCAAAAAAGTGCTCAAAGAATATGGTGATGTGTTCTGTATGTATCCAGAAGCAAGATACACTCCTGACGGCACACAATCTGTGTTGCCTGATGCTATCGGTAAGCTTGTTAAAAAGAATGGTGTGCCACTTGTGGTTATGCTCAATCACGGTAATTATCTCAATTTACCATTCTGGGCAGATTATACATATAGAAAAGCTCCCTTCTTTGCAACACTTAAACAAGTTCTGACTGCCGAACAAGTAGCAAGTATGACCGTCGATGAAATAAATGAGGTTATTCGTAAAGAAATGACCTATGATGATTTCAAATGGCAAAAAGATAACAACATTATTATCAAAAACAAAAAACGTGCCCAAGGACTTCACAAAATTCTTTATCAATGCCCTAACTGTAAAACAGAACACAAAATGAACTCAAAAGGCATTCATCTTTTCTGTGAAGAATGTGGCAAAAAGTGGGAAATGACGACTCTTGGTGAGTTAAAAGCTCTTGACGGGGAAACTGAATTTTCACATATTCCTGATTGGTATAAATGGGAACGAGAAAATGTGAAAAATGAGCTTTTGCAAGGCAAATATCATTATGGAGAAGAACTTGAAATTATTTCTCAACCAAATGTTTATGACTATATACCGTTGGGCAAAGGCAAAGTTACCCATGATTTAGAAAATGGATTTGTAATTGAAGGGCATTATAACGGACACAATTACAAAATTGAACGTCCAACTAAAGGTCTTTATAGTCTGCATATAGAATATGGTTTTAATCAGCTTAAAGGTGTTGATTGCTTTGAGATTTCAACCACAAATGATTCATTCTATTGCATTCCAAAGAGAAAAGACATAGTTACAAAGCTTGCCCTTGCAACAGAAGAAGCCTTTAAAATTGCAAATGAAAAATAGAAAAAACGGAGCAACTGCTCCGTTTTTTGTTTAATCTTCAAACAATTCGTTTATGCCAACGCCAAGAATTTTTGCCACGACATAGATTTCTTTATCAGTTGCAATTCTCACCTGACCTTCAAGTTTTGAGTAACTTGTTGGATTTATGTCGCATCCCATCGTCTGCATTTTTGAAATAAAATCTTTTTGTTTGATTTTTCTTTCATTTCGCAACGCTTCAATTTTCTTTCCAACCATATTTAAATCACCGTATTTCTTACGATGTTTCATAATCTCACACCTTGCATTTTATTCTATATAAGAATTATATGCAGTTTTACTGTTGACTTAATTCCGTAAAAGATTTATTATATAAATAATTCCAAATAAGAATTAAGGCGAGCTTATGAGATATGAACTATATAAACAAATAAGTTATAAACACGATTCTATATTTTTTTATATCCTTGAAAGCAATCATTTTTCAACCCTTTTAACTTATATTGAAAATTTACCATCAGATAAAAATGTAAAATATATAATTATAGATAATGATACTCCTAATCCCGTTAATTATATGCAGTTAGGATTTGATGCTCCACCAAGTGAAAACGAGCATTATGCAATAATATATGAGTGTAAACTTGCAAAAGAGTATTATCGTCAAATCAAAGAAGAATATGATGATTGCTATCTAAATTATGAGATTACACAACTGCTTTCTAACAGTATTTTGGCAACTGCTGAATTTCAAACCGCTGTTTACTTTGAAAAATACAACAAAAAAGCATAAAATTAGGACTCAACATTTCCGTTGAGTCCTTTGTTATTTCATTCTGCACTCTGCATTTTGCATTCTGCACTTTAATATGCTTTGCCCCAATAGAGCATCTTGTCAGCCGGTTTGCCACAGCAAACGCAAGTTCCACCGATTTTTTCCTGAACGAATGGAATACAGCGTGATGAAACACCAGCTTGCTCTTTGAGAGCGTCTTCACACTCTCTGTCGCCACACCACATAGCTTTAATAAAACCAGGTTTGTTTTCAGCGATGTCAATCATTTCATCCATATTATTTGCAACATAAGTCATATTGTTTCTGCGTTCAAGTGCTGCATTATAAAGACCATCGTGAACTAACTGAATAAGTTCTGGAATCTTTGTTTCGAGTTCGTCAAGAGATACAAAATATTTTTCTCTTGTATCGCGACGAACGATAACACATTGATTATTTTCAATGTCACGAGGACCGAGTTCAAGACGAAGTGGAACACCCTTCATTTCGTACTCTGCATATTTCCAACCCGGTGAGTTGTCGCTCAAATCAATCTTTGCACGGCAAATCTTCTTAAGGTTTTCATAAACTTCAGTTGCCTTTTCTTTAACACCTGGTTTATGAGAAGCAACCGGAATAACAACAACCTGAATTGGTGCAATTTTTGGTGGTAAAACAAGACCGTTATCGTCACCGTGAGTCATAATGAGAGCGCCGATAAGACGAGTTGTGCATCCCCATGATGTCTGGAATGGGTGCTTTAACTTATTGTCTTTATCTTGGTACTGAATTTCAAAAGCTTTTGCAAATCCATCACCGAAATAGTGGCTTGTTGCAGACTGCAAAGCTTTGCCGTCGTGCATAAGTGCTTCGATTGTGTATGTATCTTCTGCACCTGCAAATCTTTCTTTTGCAGTTTTAACGCCCTTAACAACAGGCATTGCAAGATAGTTTTCACAGAAGTCTGCATAAACATTAAGCATTCTGATTGTTTCTTCTTGTGCCTCTTCTGCTGTTGCGTGGATTGTGTGACCTTCTTGCCATAAGAACTCTCTTGTTCTAAGGAAAGGTCTTGTAGTCTTTTCCCAACGAACAACTGAAACCCATTGGTTATAGAGTTTTGGCAAGTCACGATATGACTGGATTATATTTGCATAGTGTTCACAGAAAAGTGTTTCAGAAGTAGGTCGAACACAAAGACGCTCTTCGAGTTTTTCACTACCACCATGAGTTACCCAAGCAACTTCAGGTGCAAATCCTTCAACGTGGTCCTTTTCTTTGTTGAGAAGGCTTTCAGGAATAAACATAGGCATACAAACATTTTCGTGCCCTGTTTCTTTGAACATTGTGTCAAGAGTTTTCTGAATATTCTCCCAAATTGCATAGCCATAAGGTCGAATAACCATACAACCTTTTACGCTTGTGTATTCAACCAATTCTGCTTTTTTAACAACGTCGGTATACCATTTGGCAAAATCCACGTCCATTGAAGTTATTTCTTCAACCATCTTTTTTTGTTCAGCCATTTTTCTTCTTCCTTATCTAAAAATAAAAGATACAGGAGCATTTTTAAAGTGCTCCTGTTAAAATAAATCAAAAATTAGTTTTCTTCAACATATTTAACAATATCGGAAACAGTTTTAATATTTTCAAGAGCCTCGTCAGAAATTTCCATATTGAATTCGTCTTCAAATGTCATAACAAGGTCAGCTAAATCAATGCTGTCTGCACCAAGGTCTTCAAGAAGAATTGAGTCCATTGTAACTTGGTCTTCTTCTAATTCGAGTTGGTCACAAATAATCTCGCGAATTTTTTCAAACATCATATAACACCTCCAATTACTTTTTATACCAATAATAGTAAATTTTTTTATCGGTTTTGTCAACACCTTTATTGTATTTTTATGAAATCTTTAAGCGGTGTAAAGTCAATATCCTTTACATCTTTTACAATTTCATAAAAAGTTTTACAAATTTCAACACAACCGCCCACAGAATCACTCTCTGTATTGAACGGCATAACTGGGTCGTGGACAGAAAGACGAAGCAAAAACCATCCGTTTCTTTTCTGGTCTTTAAATGAAACTCTGACACCCTCATAATTATCGGGTGCGAGAACCATATCACTATCATTTTCGGCAAGGATTTTGATTTTTTCAATAAGCGCTTCACCGATTGGTCTAAAATCTTCTGCTATTATATTAAAGCGCAATTCTTTTTCTTCTATTGGCTTTCTAAGGTCTGCAATGCAATCGCCAATATGTTTCATTTCTTTTCTGAGAATTGCTGCTTTGATTATAATTTTTGTAATGAGATAAGCGCCATCATCGAGATAATAATTCTCTTTGAACGCTGCGTGGCCTGATGTTTCAATGGCAAGGGGCACATTTTCGCCTAATTCTGTTCTGCGAATTGCTTCGTCAATAACATTTTTATATCCACGCTTGAAACGGATATGCTTGCCACCCAAATTATCTTCAATAAATTCACGAAGCCCGTCACTTGTTACAGAGTCTGTAACAACCGTGCCACCCTTATTGTTTTCAAGGGCAATAACAGATGCAAGAGCAACAATAGAATTTCTGTTTATTTCGTTGCCGTGAGAATCAACACAAGATGCACGGTCAACATCAGTATCAAAAATTACACCTAAATCACAATGATTTTCAACGGTAGCTTTTCTGATAAATTCCATAGCAACCTTGTTTTCAGGGTTTGGAATATGATTTGGGAACATTCCATCAGGTTCTAAAAACTGACTTGCGCTAACATCTGCGCCAAGTAGTGCTAAAACTTCAGTTGCATAGAATCCACCTACACCATTACCTGCATCAACTGCGATTTTGAATTCTTTTAAAGGATAATCATAGTCTTTTGCGCCCACTTCTTCTTTTATCATATCGCGAAGCATTGCAGAATATTCCGAAATATAATCAACATCTGTAATGCTACCCTTTTTATTTAATTCTCTTGGCTTTTCTTCTTCTGCATTTTTGAGAATGCTTTTAAGCTCGTCACCTGAAAGTCCACCATCACGAGTGAAGAATTTAAGTCCGTTACGGTCAAAAGGATGGTGACTTGCAGTAATCTGAATTGCACCGTCACATTTTCTTGTGACCGTTGTCATAAACATTGCTGGGGTTGAACAATATGAACAGTTGAGCACATTGACACCCATACTCACAAGAATATCAATAACGGCTGTTCTGATTCTGTCAGCAGAAATTCTTGAATCGTGACCAACTGATACTAAAAGGTCTTCTGGGTTTTTGTTTTTCTTTTCGCAAAGAAAATCAATGAAAGATGCGCTGATTTCTCTAACAACTTCGTCTGTCAACTGAATTTCAGGGTATTTCTCCGTTGCAACTGCAACACCACGAACATCAGTACCACTTTTTAAATGCATAAGTTTCATTTAATCAATCCCCTTTTAAGCATTTCTTCTGCTGCAAGCATTACACCAAGTTTACCACTGTGAAAATTAAGTCCACCTTGCATCCAAACCGCAAATGGCTCACGGAGTGGGGCATCAGCAGAAAGTTCTATTGATGAGCCCGACGTGAATGCACCTGCCGACATAATAACCTGACTGTCATAACCGGGCATATCCCAAGGCTCTGGTGTTACATAAGAGTCAACGGGAGCGCCTTTTTGAAGCCCCTGACAGAATGCAATAAGGTTTTCTGAATTCTCAAGACAAATTGCCTGAATTATATCATGACGAGTTTCATTCACTTCTGGTGTAACTTTAAATCCTAATTCCGTAAAGAGTGATGCTGCAAAAATTGCTGTTTTGAGTGCTTCACCGACAACATGGGGTGAATTGAAAAGCCCCATAAATATATTTCTGTTTTGACCGAGAGTTGCACCCAATTCTGTGCCAAGACCAGGAGTTGTGAGTCTGTATCCACAAAGCTCAACCAAATCCTTGCGACCTGCGATATATCCACCACTTGGTGCTATACCACCACCTGCATTTTTAATGAGTGAGCCCGCGATTAAATCCGCACCAACTTCTGTTGGTTCAAGTTTTTCTGTGAATTCACCATAGCAGTTATCAACCATAACGATTGCTCTTTTATTAACTCTATGTACTATTTCGCAAACTTTTTCAATTTCTGCTATTGAAATTGTATGACGGAGTGAATAACCACGAGAACGCTGAATATAAACCATTCTCACAGCCTTATCTTTTGCGCATTCTTCAATTGCATCATAATCAATTTCATCATTTTCAGTCAAATCAACCTGTTGATAATGAACACCAAAGTCTGCAAGAGTACCGTCACCCATATTTTTACCACCTAAGCCGATTGTTGAGTGAAGAGTATCATAAGGCGTGCCTGTTACACAAAGCATTACATCGTTTGGACGAAGAATACCATATAGGCAAACTGCGAGAGTATGTGTGCCACTTGCCAACGCACCTGCACGGATAATTGCACTTTCTGTGCCAAAAATATCGGCAACAAGCTTATCAAGTTTTTCACGACCTTTATCAGAATAACCATAGCCCGTTGTTGTGTTGAAATCGGTTTCATCAACACGATTGCGAATAAACGCAGACAACACCTTTTGCTGATTATATTCTGTTAATTGGTCTATGCCCTCAAAAACAGGCTTTGCCTTTTCGAGAGCCACCTTTGATAATTCGTCAATTCTGTTACTGATTTCAAAAAACATTTTAATTTTCCTTTTATATTTTGTATTCGTATATATCTTTCACGACTTCAAAGCCGAGTTTTTCATAGAATTTTACATTATAATCACGAGAAATTAAATAGACATCTTTTCGCGGGGAAAGGTTTAGTAATTTTTTGACTATCGCTTTTCCATAACCTTGACCGCGATATTTTTCTTTTGTAAAAACATCTGTAATCAATGCCAAATCTTTGTTGAATGAGATAAATCCACCACTTATTGTTTGTAAAGGTTTTTCAATTACTGCACCTTCACAACAACCACGAAGATTCAAAAACTGTTTTAACATTGTCTGGTCGGGTGTAAGTTTGTCATTCAGCTTTTCAATTTTATTATAATGAGTATATTTTATACCCTTTTCACCTTTTGTTTCATCTAGTAAAATATGCATTAGATATTTTTTGTCTATTCGGTTGTATGGTAAATTATCTGTTGAAAAAATTGAGCCATTGAGCACAAACGAAAGCTCTTCAAAATCTGCCTTTTCACTTGCGAAAGCTACGCACCTGTCGTTTTCTCCTGAAACGATTGCAGTAATTTTGTTTTCATCATCAAATTGTGCCCACAAAACACCATCATTTAATTCGCAATCCATAAAAAACCCTGTTTGCGAAAGAAAGAGAGCTGTGTTATCTTTTCCCAAATAGTCAAAAATTAACTTGTCTGCTTGATTTATTGATTTAACCATTTGCCAAGTCCTTTAAAAGTTCTCTTGTGAGTTTTTCAACGCTTTCAATATCATTAGAATTGCAGACGGAAGAACCTGAATGAATATATCTGCAAGGCAAAGACACCGCAATAGTTTTAATTCCACCTGCTGATTTGTGAATTACGCCTGCGTCATTGCCACCTGCAACAACTGTTTTTGTCTGACAAGGAATGTTGTTCTTTTCTGCGATTTCAAAAGCTCGTTTATATAACTCTCTGTCATAGAGTGTTGCCCTGTCCATAAATGATACTACTGCGCCACCACCTGTTTTGCAGACTTTTTTATGGTCAGGTGTGTCAGGAATATCCGAAGCAGTTGTTGTTTCGATTACAATGGCATAATCGGGGTTTACTGTGTATGCGCTGACAGTTGCACCACGGGTTCCTATTTCTTCTTGAACAGTAAAAACACAGGTGTAGTCAATTTTTGACTTTTCTTGCAAAAGTTCTAACATAACATCGCAACCAACTCGGTCATCAAGTGCTTTTGATTTAAGCATCTTGTCACCAAATGGAATAAAATCTGATTTGAAATAACCAAAATCACCAAGAGAAATATATTTTTCTGCGTCTTGTTTGTTTTCAAAACCAAAATCAACTGAAATGTCAGTAATACTTGGTATTTTTTTGCTCTCGTCAGCACTGCATTGATGGATTGCTTTGCCACCCGCAACACCAACAAAACCATTGATAGTTAATTTTTTACCAAAGAGTGCAGAATCATCAATTCCACCCACATTTGATACATAAACATATCCATCATCACTAATATATGTGACAATAAAACCAACTTCATCCATATGTGCAAAAAGAGCAACTTTGTTTTTGGGTGTGGTCTCACCTCTTTTATCAACAATAAGGTTGCCGAGTGCGTCAACTGAATATGTGCAATCATCGGGAAGTTTTGAGATTATAAATTCTCTAACACTTTTTTCGTCACCTGATGTTCCATTCAAAACGCAAAGTTCATTGAGTAATTTCATATTCATATTGCTCACACCCTTTCAAGAAATCGTGCAATAAGAATTGCACAATTTTCAATGTCACGAATATCCACCGTTTCAACAGGTGTGTGCATATATTTCTGTGGTAATGAAACCAAAGCAGAGGGAATTCCACCCTTTGAAATTGTGATGTGGTCGGCATTTGTGCCCGTTTTTCCATTCATAATTTCTTTTTGATATGGAATATTATTTTCTTCTGCTACTTTTACAAGAAGCTCTGAATATTCACGACTTAAAATCGGTGAATAACCTATCATTGGTCCACCATTCATTTTGCCACATTCTTTTGGATTCGAATCAGGTGTATGAGCAAAACTCACATCAACTGACAAAGACAAATCCGCATCACTATTGAAAGATGCACAAGTAGCCCCTGTGCCACCTGTTTCTTCTTGAGCAGAGCAAACAAGGGTGATTTTATTCTCAGTATTTGTATATTCGAGTGCTTTAAGAAGCACAGCAATTCCACCACGGTCATCAATATATGGTGAAGAAACACAGTTTTCAGAAAGAACTGAAAATGAGTTTCTGAAGCTTACTCTGTCGCCGATTGAAACGATTTTCTCTGCATTTGCTTTACTCATACCGATATCAACAACGCAAGTACCGTCTTTTGAAACACGGCTTTCACCGTCTGAAAGATGCGGTGGCACGGTGCAGACAACACCATAAATATCTTCTGTGCCGTGAATTGTTAATTCTGCACCCTCAACCGTGCGCATATCAACACCACCGACTTTAGTTACACGAAGAAAACCATCATCAGTAATCCCCGTAACAACGAAACCAATTGTATCAATGTGAGCATCAAGTAAAATATGCTTGCCCTTGCCGTCTTTTTCGATAATTATGTTGCCTACCTTATCGCAAGAAACCTTGCCACACGGTGAAAAAAGCCCCTTGAATGTTTCAAAGGAGCATTTCTCATCCCCCGCAACACCTGCGAGGGATGTTAATTTTTCTAAAAGTTCAATAGTTGTCATTTAAACCAACCTTAAAATTAAATTTCAATGTAATCTTTATGAAAAGAACACACTTAATATTGTTGAGAAAATTTTTCGTTAGACAAGGCGTGGCATCGAAGGAATATGCGGATATTTCGAGATGTCACAACGCAGTATCACGGAAAATTTGCCAACAAGATTAGATTTCTACGCCACCTACTGGACGAATAATGAGTACATAGCAAGAATCTGTGCCGAAAATACTCTCCATTGCATTTTTGTAATCTGCAAGAATTTCGTTTGGAACGAACGCCTGAATTGTACCTGCAAATCCACCGCCGTGAACACGCCATGCGCCCTTGCCCTTGAGAATGCTTTCGCTTACTGCAAGTGCCAATGAAACAGGCTGTTCAGAAGGCTTTTTAACAGAAAATACATTCTGATTATACTTGTATGATGAGTCACCACTTTCAAGTATGTATGATTTGAATTCTTCAAAATCACCCTTTTTAAGAGCATCAACTTCTTTTAATACTCTTGCGTTGTCTGCAAAGAAGTGCATTGCACGGATAACTGCTCTGTCGCCAACCTTTGCGCGAATTGTTGGAATATTATTCTTGAATTCATCTTCTGGGACTTCACGAAGAACTTTCTTGCCAAAGCAACCTGCAACTGCTTCCATTTCGCTACGGATTGCTGCATAGTCATCTGTCAAGTCTGAATGGCTACCCTTTGTGTCAACAATGCAAAGTGAATGACCTGATGCTGCAAAGTCAAATTTAACTTCATTTACGATTGGCTCTGCTGGGTTATTAAAGTCGATTGTAACAAATCCACCAACCGAACAAGCCATCTGGTCCATAAGTCCGCAAGGTTTGTCAAAATATACATTTTCTGCATATTGTGCAATCTTTGCGATAGTGATTGCATCAACTTGTCCGTCATTATAAAGGTAGTTGAGCATTGTACCAACAAGAACTTCATAAGCCGCTGATGATGAAAGACCTGAGCCCGAAAGCACACTTGACATTGTTACTGCGTCAAAGCCACCGATTTTGTAGCCATATTTAAGGAAACCTGCACACATACCACGAACAAGTGCTGGTGAATGACCTTTTTCATTTTCTTTAATTTCAAGGTCTGTGATGTCACAAACATCCATATCGTATCCACGTGATTTTACACGAACGATGTTTTCGTCATTTTTAGATGCAATTGCAATAGCATCAAGGTTGATACCTGCCGCTAAAACTCTGCCGTGGTTGTGGTCTGTGTGGTTGCCACCGACTTCTGTACGACCAGGTGCTGAGAACATTCTTGCATCTCTGTCTGCACTAAAAATTTCAGCAAAGTCATTTGCCAAACTTACATATCTTTCGTGTTGAGCCTTAACTGCTTCGTCTGTAACATAAACGCGCTTGAATCTCTCGTCATAAGCGCCATTCAAAATATCGTTTTTCAAAACATTAATTGTTGCCATCTTTATTTTCTCCTTTTCTCTTTTCCAACGCTATATTTGTAATTAAAACAGCTGTGCCTGAAATAACTAAAAGAATTATTACAGGAGCCATAAAATGCCATGTGAAAGGTTGTGCAATATTACCACCCATTACAGAATATGTCCATAACTTAATGAAATAACCCGCAATTGATGCAACCATAAATTTTCCGAATGGGAACTTGATACCCCCATAAAACTGACTTGCCATATTGATAGGGATTGATGGAACAAGTCTTATGAGAAACAATACGCCCAATTTCGTCTTGCCCGCGTGATTAAGCATCTCGCGAACATTTTCATATTTTTTCAGTTTATGTACGGCAACGCCTTCGTCAAGTCGTCTGCCATACCAATAAACTATTGAAAGTGTTATTGAAAAGCCTACAATATTGAGTGGCAATGCCAGTTCTGGTTCAAACATAACACCCGTCATAATCATAATAAAAGGGAACGGAATTGGCACAACTGCTTTAAGCACATAAACCACAAGTATTGCAAGAGCAATAAGCCATCTGTTTTCAAGAGATTGAATAAAGTCTTGTAATTTGCCTAACGCCCATAAGAACTCTGCCCAACCACCTTCGGCAACCTTTGTGCTCATAATCATTGTGATAACTGCAAGCAAAATTGCCACAGCAAAAAGTCCGATTGCGCTAAGATTCATAGCGCCTTTTCTATCAAGGTTTCTTTTTTCCATCTGCATCCCCTTTCTCTATTAGTTTGTAAACATACATATACATCTTAATTTTATAATATTTATTGAAAAAGGTCAATATTTTTGTTATTATAATATTAAATATAACACTATAATATATACACATTTAAAGGTAGTGATTACTTTGAAATTTGTTGTGCTTGATTCTTTCGCACTCAACCCTGGTGACTTATCTTGGGAATGGCTTAAAAATTTAGGTGAATGTGAGCTTTATGACCGTACACCCGCTGACAAAATTCTTGAAAGATGTATGGGTGCAGATGTTGTTATCACAAACAAAACTCCGCTCACAAAAGAGACTTTGTCACAACTTTCTAATCTTAAATATATTGCCCTTGAATCAACAGGATATAATGTGGTTGATTGTGAATATGCAAAAGGAATGGGTGTGCCTGTTTCAAACATCCCTTCATATTCAACCAACGCAGTTGCACAACTTACATTCTCGCTAATTCTTGAGATTACAAATGCTGTGGGAATACATAGCGAAAGCGTAAGAAATGGTGACTGGGCGAATTGCCCCGATTTCTGTTATTGGAAAACTCCACTTACTGAGCTTTGTGGCAAAACACTTGGTATTGTGGGGTTTGGTCAGATTGGTCAAGCCGTTGCAGACATTGCCGAAGCTTTTAAAATGAATATTGTTGCAGTTTCAGGTCACGAAACAGACCAGAGTCACAGAAATAATTTTTCTTGGGTTGATATGGATACCCTTGCAAAGACAAGTGATATTATTTCATTCCATTGTCCGCTCACCGAAAAAACAACAGGACTTGTGAATGAAGAATTTATCAATAAATGCAAAGACGGTGCAATTATTATCAATACAAGCCGTGGTCCAGTTGTTGACGACCAAGCCCTCGCAGATGCTCTAAATAGTGGTAAACTTCGTGGTGCAGGACTTGATGTACTCACAGTTGAACCACCAAAAGCAGATAATCCTTTGCTCTCTGCTAAAAATTGTTTTATAACTCCACACATCGCCTGGGCAGGGTTTGAAACAAGAGAAAGACTTATGAACATTCTCGAAGACAATGTTAAAGCATATCTGAATGGAAATCCACAGAACGTTGTTAACAAGTAATGCAAAATTATTATATTTTGATTTTTGCACAGATTTTTTGTAAGACAATCTTGCAGAAGAATTTGATTTTTGATAGATTTTTCGTTAGGCAAGGCGTGACATCGAAGGAATATGTCGATATTTCGAGATGGCACAACGTAGCATCACGGAAAATCTGCAAAAATTTGTTATTGACACTTGAAGATAGTTATTGTATAATACACAATGTATCCCAATGTAAAGGGAGGGATTTTTAATGAGTCAGGTAAAAGTTAAAGAAAACGAGTCCTTGGAAAGTGCTCTCAGAAGATTTAAGAGACAGACTTCTCGCGACGGCGTAATTCAAGAAGTACGCAAAAGAGAGCATTACGAAAAGCCTTCTGTTAAGAGAAAGAAGAAGTCTGAGGCTGCACGTAAGCGTAAGTTTAAATAATCTTAGGCTTTGCGGAGCTATGTTTTAAAAACGCAAGTGGGCATCCATTGACGGATTGCCCACTATTTTTTTACCACTAAGGAGTATGTTATGAATTCTGCAATGCCCAAATATCGTTTCAAAAGTGTTCTTGATATCACAGTTGAAGATTTGAGAAAAATGGGAGCTCGCGCAGTTGCCCTTGATATTGACAACACAATTTGCAACGATGGAAGAGAAAATGTTATAGATGGGTTAGAGTCTTGGCTCAAAGAGATACAGGATTCTGGCATTAAAGTAATGATTATCTCAAACGCCATTGGTAAGCGCCCACGAAAGGTTGCAGAGAGTTTGGGTCTTGCTCATTTATCATTTGCAAGAAAGCCAAAGGCACATAAACTTATAAAAGGCGCTGAACTTATGGGCGTTAAAATAGGTGAAATGGCAATGGTTGGCGACCAGATTTTTGCTGATGTTTTAGCAGCCAATACTTGTGGTGCTATTTCTGTTCTTGTTGACGCACTACAAGGTGAAACTCGTTTCCCGATTTTCTATGCAAATCGCAGACGAAAAGAAAAACCCGTAATTGCAGAATTTGAAAGACTTTATGGATATGGTGTTTATGATGAATAATTTACAAAAACTTTTAAAGGATAAGGGCGCGGGGGTTTGTGCACTTATTATCTCACCTGAAAACAGAAAATATTTCACAGGGTTTGAGTCTTCTGACGGATTTTTGCTTGTGTCATCTGACCGTGCGGTTTTCATTACTGACGGAAGATACATTGAAGCTGCAGAAAAGCAGATTTCTGCTTGTGAAGTTATGCTTTTAGGCAAAACATATCCACAAATCGCAACAATTCTTAAAGAAATGAATTGTCGTCATTTGCTTGTTGAGTCAACAAGAATGACAGTTTCTACATATAACTCACTTAAAGGTGTGCTTAAAAATATCAGTATTTCAACTGACACCACACTTGATACAATTATAAACTCACTTCGTTCAATCAAAACAAGAAACGAAGTTGAGAGCATTATAAAAGCTCAACGCATTGCAGAAAAAGCCTTTGAACATATTCTCAAGTTCATTAAAGTTGGTGTTACTGAAAAAGAAATCGCACTTGAACTCGATTTCTTTATGCTTCGCAACGGTGGCGAAGGTTTATCTTTTGAAACTATTGCAGTCAGTGGTGCAAATTCATCAATGCCACACGGTGTTCCAAGCGATAAAAAAATCGAGAATGGCGATTTTATCACTCTCGATTTTGGTACAATTATAAATGGTTATCACAGTGATATGACCCGTACCGTTGCCGTTGGGTTTGCAACTGATGAGATGAAGAATGTTTATGACATTGTGCTTAAAGCACAGAACAACTGTCTTGCAAATATCCGTTCAGGTATAAATTGTAAAGACGGTGACGAGTTCGCACGAAGTGTTATTAGAGATGCAGGTTACGGTCAATATTTCACACATTCAACCGGTCACGGCGTGGGTGTTGAAATTCACGAATTTCCAAATCTCTCACCCGCTTCTGACAGTATTTTACAAGTTGGTAACATTGTCACAGTTGAGCCAGGTATTTATATCCCTGAAAAATTCGGCGTGAGAATTGAAGATATGGCTCTTATCACAGAAAACGGATGTGAAAATCTCACAAATGCACCTAAAGATTTGATTATTTTATAATCAAAGCCGTTATTATTGACCCCGCAACCGCAGATGAAAGCATTTGTGCAATAAAAAAGACTTTGCTTTTAACCTTTTGTTTACGTGTTTTGGGTAGAGAATTAGAATTTTGAATGCTTTTCAATGCTTGGTTTCGCAGTTTAGCATCACTCTCGTTGCTGTATTCAGGTTTGACAAAAAACAATGCTTTTTCAAAGTAATCACATTGGGGTTCAAGAATTTCTAAAACTTGTCGGTTAACGCCTTTTACCATTTTTATGTCCTCACTATTTTGTTTTTAAATATCATAGGCATTTTTAGTCAGTTTTATACTGTTTTACCAATAGAATTTGTAAGAAAAATTTGTCAATATGGGATTTTCACCAAAAATAATTACATCTTATTTTATACAGAAAGTATAATTAACTTTTCAACTAAATTGTTGAAAACTCTGTTGAAAATGTTTATAACTTGCCCTAATTTCATTGAAAAATCAAGGTTTTTGCCATTTTTCGACAATTTTATAAAAAGTTTGTGAAAATTATATCAAATACAATTTGTTGTAACTACTTGACAAATTATACATTCTGTTGCTTTAACTACTTAAAAATTTACTAAAAGTTTTGTGCAACTTTTTATTAGTGCTTTTCAATAGAATTTTCTAAAAATTTTAGCTATTTTGCGAGGTGATTTTTACGAAGAAACATTTTGAAATAAATTGTCCCCCTGTTTTCGATTTAGGACTCACTCTTGATTGCGGTCAGGCGTTTCGTTGGACAGAGAAAGATGGAAAATGGCATGGCGTTGCTTTTTCTAAACCATTAACGGTATATCAAACTGAAAATAAAATATTTTTTGATTGTGACGAAGATGATTTTAACAAAATCTGGAAAAACTATTTTGATTTCGAATATGACTATCAAGAAATTACAAGCAAATATGATGATAAATATCTTTCACAAGCCGTCAAAGATTACAATGGTATCCGTATTCTTCGTCAAGAGCCTTGGGAAGCGCTTTGCTCATTTATAATTTCTGCAAACAACAACATTCCCAGAATTAAAGGAATTATCAACCGTCTTTGCGAAACCTTTGGCGACGGCGAAAGTGGTCAAAAAACATTCCCAGCAGCAGAAAAGTTAGCAACTTTAACTGTTGAAGATTTAGCACCATTGCGTTCAGGCTTTAGAGCAAAATATATTATTGACGCAGCGCAAAAAGTCACAAACGGAACCGTTGATTTTGATGCTATCGAGAAAAATCCAATCGAATTTGGCCGTGAAGAATTACAAAAAATCAATGGTGTGGGTGCAAAGGTTGCAGAGTGTACATTGCTTTATGGTTTTCACAAAATCGAAGCGTTCCCTATTGACGTTTGGGTTAAACGAATTATGGCAGAGATGTACCCTGACGGATTACCCGAATGCACAAAAGGTACTGAAGGAATTGCTCAACAATATTTATTCCATTGGAGAAGAATGCAAGATAAAAAATAAAGAGACTCGCGAGAGTCTCTTTTTTGTTTGTTTTTATTGTTGTTGCATTCCTGCTGACATCATTGATGACATAAATCCTTTTTTCTCTTTCTTTGGCTTATATGCAGGTGGATTTTTGAGAAGTTCTTTTGCTTTCTTGCCCTTTGAAGATGCAAGATATTGGTTAACTGCAACAAGTGTTTCATAGAAATCTTCGTCAGTAATTTCTGCTCTGCACTTTGCAAGAATATCAGCATCATTGTTGATTTCACCAAGAATTGTAACAACAACTAAATCCTGAACATCATTTGTTCCGTTTTCATAAGTGTCGCTGAGAATTCTCATAAGCTTCTTAATTTTCTGCTGGTCGTTTGAACGAAGTGTTTCCATAATATATGCGTTAGCATGATTTACAAAGAAATCTTCACCTAAGAATTCGTCATATCTCTGGAAATTCTCTTTATAAGCGTCTTTAAGTTCAGGATAAACTGTTGTAATTCTGTTTGCAAGAGTATTAGCATCATAAGACATACCGTTCTTAACTGCTGTTTTTGAAACTGTTGCAGGTGCTTTTTTAGCTGCCGCTGCTTTTCTTGATTTCTTGCCGTAAGCAGTATCAAGAGTGTCAGAGAGTTCGTTACAAAGAGATTTGATATCTCTTTCTGTGAAATCTTCAAGGTCAAAAAGGTTTGAAGACACTTTTTTGAATTCGCCGTTATCAGTCTGCTCCATAACATCAAGAATATTATCGTGGCTTACAAGACGAACAACAAGACTGTTCTTTTCAATTTCAAGATACGCACTTTCTTCTTCTGTGAAGATTGGTGCGTCACCCTTCTCGATATTTTCAGGAATTTTTACTTTAAAATCATTTGCTTCAAAATTAGCACTGCAACCTTTTAATACAAGTGCAAGAGCTTCGTTTCTGTCGAGCATTTTCAGTACCTCAAATCTTATAAAATTAGATATCCCATATAATATAACACATTTATTTCAATTTGTCATTAAAAATTTGTGAATATTATAATTGATTACTTAAATATATTGTGATAAAATAATATAGTTAATTATTAGAATGTGTTATTATGACTTTTTATAGGGTGATAATTATGAAAAATGCGCTTATTATTTTTGGTGGTGTTTCTTCTGAACACGATGTTTCAGTTGTGTCTGCATCATCAGTTATCAGAAACATTCCAAAGGATAAATATAATGTTATAATGCTCGGTATCACAAAACAAGGTGAAATGTTCCTTTATGATGGCGACTTTGAAAACTTGCCAAAGGATAAATGGCTTGAAGATAAAGCCCACCTTAAAAAAGCAATTATCTCAACAGACCGTGCAGACCGTGGTGTTGTTGTATTTGACGATAACGGATATGAAAAAATCAGAATTGATGTTTGTTTCCCTGTGCTTCACGGTAAAAATGGTGAAGATGGTACAATGCAAGGACTTTTGACTATTGCAGGTATCCCCTATGTTGGCTGCAACACTATGGCATCAGCAGTTTGTATGGATAAAGCAATGACAAACGCAATCTGTGATATTAACAATATTGCACAGGCAAAATGGAAATACATCACAAAGTATGATTTTGAGCATCGTGGCAGAGAGTTCGCAAGAGAATGCGAAGAATATTTAGGACTCCCCGTGTTCATCAAACCGGCAAACGCAGGTTCATCAGTTGGTGTTGTTAAGGCAAAGACTCTTGAAGAAATTCAGCGCGGACTTGAATACGCTTTGCAGTTTGACTCACGAGTTGTTGTTGAAGAAGCAATTCTCGGTGCTGAAGTTGAGTGTGCAGTTATGGGTAATGACGAGCCATTCGCAGGTGCAGTTGGCGAAATCGAGCCAAGCAATGAATTCTATGATTTTGAAGCAAAATATGAGTCAGATAGTGGACTTCACATTCCTGCTCGTATTGGTGAAGATAAGATTAAAGAAGTTCAGTCACAAGCAATCAAGGCATACAAGGCTTGGGGTTGTTCAGGACTTGCAAGAGTTGACTTCTTTGTAAGATATTCTGACGGTGCAGTGCTTCTCAACGAGCCAAACACTCTCCCCGGCTTTACAAATATCAGTATGTACCCAATGCTCATGGATAAAGCGGGAATTTCTTATGGTGATTTGCTCGATAAACTCTGTACTCTCGCAATGGATAAATGGGAAAAGGAATTTGAACAGTGAAAAAAGATGTAGTTATAAGAATTGTCAGTTTGCAACGGACAGAAAATGGTGACAATTCAAGTGAAATGTCAGTTGTAGGAAGTATCACCTATGACGACGACAAAAGCATAATTGAATATATCGAAAATAATGAAGAAACAGGTCCTGAAGAAACAACTATAACCGTTTCAAAGAATGATACTGTGAGCATTGTTCGACACGGTCAGTTCAGTAGTGAAATGATGGTTGAAAAAGGCAAACGCCATCTCACATTTTACCGAACACCTTATGGTGAATTGACAATGGGTATTTATGGTACACAGGTTGACTTTTCAAAAGATGAAAAAGGTGCAACTCTTAAACTTAAATACGAACTTGATTTTAATAATGGATTTGTATCAGAAAATACTATGAAAATATATATCGAAGAAAAATAAGGAGAAATAAGGATGTCTAAATTAGTTAAACAAGCAACTAACGAATTACATACACTTATTGTGAATGCTTTAGAAAAAGCAGTAGCAGACGGTGAAATCCCTGCAGAGCCAATTCCTGCATTTAATATTGAAGTTCCTGCAAATCGTGATAACGGTGACTATTCATCAAATATCGCATTTGTTTGTGCAAAGGTTTTTCGTTGTGCGCCAAGAAAAATTGCAGATTTAGTTGCAAAGAATATCCAACTTGACGGTTCATATTTTGATTCTTGCACAGTTGCAGGTGCAGGATTTGTTAACTTTACACTTTCAAAGGATTTTTATGCAGATGTTTTGCTCGATGTTAAGGCACTTGGTAAGGATTACGGCAGAAGTGACTATGGTCAGGGTAAAAAAATCAATGTTGAATTCGTTTCAGCAAACCCAACAGGACCAATGCATATGGGTAATGCTCGTGGTGGTGCTTTAGGTGACTGTCTTGCAGCTGTTCTTGATATGGCAGGATACGAAGTTGAGCGAGAATTCTATATTAATGACGCAGGTAACCAAATTGAGAAATTCGGTCTTTCACTTGATATCCGTTATCAGCAGATTTTCAAGGGTGAAGATGCAGTAGAGCTTCCTGAAGACAGTTATCACGGTGAAGACATCAAAGAAAGAGCACAGCAGTTTGCTGATGTGTATGGTGATGAGTACATTAACAAGGGTGAAGATGAGAGAAGAAAAGCTCTTGTTGAATTTGCTTTGCCTAAAAATATCGAAAATATGAAAGCAAATATGGCGAAATATCGTATTGAGTATGATACTTGGTTTAAGGAAAGTCAGCTTCACGATAGCGGTGCTGTTAAAGAAGTTATCGACTATCTTACAAATAAAGGTCTTACTTACGAAAAAGATGGTGCAATCTGGTATAACAATATCAAAGTGCAGACAGAAATGCTCACAAAACAAGGCAAATCACAGGAAGATATTGACAAACTTGAACTCAAAGACGATGTTCTTATCCGTCAGAATGGTAACCCCACATATTTTGCTGCTGATATTGCTTATCATAAGAACAAGCTCGTTACTCGTGGCTTTGATAAGGCAATCAATATCTGGGGTGCTGACCATCACGGTCATGTCGCTCGTTTGAAGGGTGTTCTTGAAGCACTTGACCTTGACAGCAGTCGTCTTGATATTATTTTAATGCAGTTAGTTCGCCTTACTCGTGATGGCGAAGTTGTAAGAATGTCAAAAAGAACCGGTAAAGCAATCACACTTGTTGACTTGCTTGAAGATATTCCTGTTGATGCAGTTCGTTTCTTATTCAATATGCGAGAACCCGGCTCACAGATGGATTTTGACCTTGATTTAGCAGTTGAACAGTCATCACAGAATCCTGTTTACTATTGCCAGTATGCAAATGCTCGTATTCACAGTATTCTCCGTAAAATTGAAGCAGACGGTGTAACAGTTCGTGACTGCACAAAGGATGAACTTAAACTCCTTACTGCTCCTGAAGAAATCGAGCTTATCCGTCACCTTGCATCTCTCACTGACGAAATCGTAAACTCTGCAAAGAACTATGACCCTGCAAAGATTACTCGTTATTGCATCGACCTTGCAACACTTTTCCACAAGTTCTATAACGCTTGTCGAGTTGCAGTTGAAGATGAAGCACTTATGCAGGCTCGTATCTTCCTTTGCACTTGTGTTATGAATGTTATTACAAACATTCTCACAACATTCAGCATTTCAACACCAGAATCAATGTAAATAAAAATTTATGGGACGCCAAAAAGCGTCCCTATTTTTTGTATTATTATGAAAAATCTGCTCATAATACAATTATGACTATAATTTTCATATTCTTTGTCAATCTTTTGTCAAAATAACTATTGAAAAATTCTGGCAATAATTGTATAATTGCTAAGATAGGAATTATTCCGCTAAAATATGAAAGGAGTTTTCATTTATTATGATTAACTACTCACATGAAGTTGAAAAAATGTGCTGTGTAGCTAAAGGTCCTCATCACGGTCCAGCTCCAATTCCTGAAGAAGGAAAATGGGTAAAAGCTTATGAAATCAAAGATATTTCAGGCTTCTCACACGGCATCGGCTGGTGTGCTCCTCAACAGGGTACATGTAAGCTCACACTTAACATTAAAGATGGTATTGTTGAAGAGGCTCTTGTTGAGACTCTCGGTTGCTCAGGTATGACTCACTCAGCTGCTATGGCTGCTGAAATTCTTCCTGGTAAAACTCTTCTTGAATGCCTTAACACAGACCTTGTTTGTGACGCTATCAATACTGCTATGAGAGAAATCTTTCTCCAGCTCGTTTATGGTCGTTCACAGTCTGCTTTCTCAGAAGACGGTCTTGTTGTTGGTGCAGGTCTTGAAGACCTTGGTAAAGGACTTCGTTCACAGGTTGGTACAATGTTCTCAACAAAGGTTAAGGGCGTTCGTTATATGGAAATGGCTGAAGGCTATATCACAAGAATGGCTCTTGACAGCGATGACCAGGTTATCGGTTATGAGTTCGTTAAGCTCGGTAAGATGATGGAAGATATCCGTCACGGCATGGATGCTGCAACAGCTCTTAAGAACAATACAGGTTCATACGGTCGTTTTGCAGATGCTGCAAAGTATATCGACCCAAGAGAAGAATAAGAGAAGGAGGATACTAAAATGGCTAATGATGTAAGATTTGAAGGCAAAGAAAGAAGAATGGCTAAAATCGAGAAATGTCTTGCTGAATACGGTATTGCTTCTCTCGAAGATGCAAAGGCTCTTTGCGAATCAAAAGGTATCGATGTTGAAGGCATCGTTAAAGGTGTTCAGCCAATCGCATTTGAAAATGCTGTTTGGGCTTATACACTCGGTGTTGCACTTGCACTTAAATCAGGTGTAAAAACAGCTTCTGAAGCTGCTGCAGTTATCGGTAAAGGTCTTCAGGCATTCTGTATCCCTGGTTCAGTTGCTGAACAGAGAGACGTTGGTCTTGGTCACGGTAACCTTGGCGCAATGCTTCTTAAAGAAGAAACAAAGTGTTTCGCATTCGTTGCAGGTCACGAATCATTTGCTGCTGCTGAAGGTGCTATCGGTATCGCAAAGACAGCTAACAAAGTTCGTAAAGAACCACTCCGCGTTATCCTTAACGGTCTTGGTAAAGATGCTGCTATGATTATTTCAAGAATCAACGGTTTCACATATGTTCAGACTGAGTATGATTTCTACACAGGCGAACTTAAAATCGTTAACGAAACAAAATATTCAGACGGCGAAAGAGCTGCTGTTCGTTGCTACGGCGCAAACGATGTTCTTGAAGGCGTTGCAATTATGAAGGCAGAGGGCGTTGACGTTTCTATCACAGGTAACTCAACCAACCCAACTCGTTTCCAGCACCCAGTTGCAGGCACATATAAGAAGTGGGCTATGGAAAATGGCGTTAACTACTTCTCAGTTGCTTCAGGTGGCGGCACAGGTCGTACACTTCACCCAGATAACATGGCTGCAGGTCCTGCTTCTTATGGTCTTACAGATACAATGGGTAGAATGCACGGTGACGCACAGTTCGCTGGTTCATCTTCAGTTCCTGCTCACGTTGAAATGATGGGTCTTATCGGTATGGGTAACAACCCAATGGTAGGCGCAACAGTTGCATGTGCAGTTGCTGTTGAAGAAGCTTCTAAATAATTAGATTATTGTAAATAAAAAAGACGGAGTATTAAAACTCCGTCTTTTTGTTTTTTATTTACTCGAGTCATAAGTGCCAGCGAGCATATGCTCTGTTTTTGTATCCTCAAGTTTTTGCAAGGCACTTTCTCTTGTCTTTTTCAAGTTCTTTATGCGTTTTATGTTGCCATAGCCCAAGAAAAAGAACTGAAGACCTCCTATGAACAAAAACACACTTCCAACCATTCCAGATAAACCAAAAATTTGCCACATTCCTTTTAGTTCTATGGCTTCATATCCTCCGCTTGTTCCAACATCAACAATGTTTTCTGCGAACAAATCATAATAATGCAAACCTTGTGCATAAAAACTGATTGCCACACCTATGAAAACGGCAAGTATTATCCCTGACACCGTCAAAAGTTTCTTTGACCAGTTTATCTCTTTTTCATAGCTTTGCTTTGTTTCTTCAACTCTTTTAAAATGTTGTGTACGGGTCAAAAGCACAACTTTGTTGAGAGAATCCATATCGTCATCATAAATCTGATTAAGATAATCCCTGTTCATCATCTCGGGCTCAACATCAACTACATTATACTCAAAAACGTCGTTATAGCTTGATGAAATATCTTCTTTTTGTGGATTTAAGTTCTTTTCGTCCATAAACAAATCCCCTTTTATCTATTTGCATCATAAGTAGCGTTTGTCATATGCTCTCGTTTTTGTGCATCAAGCTTTTGAATTGCTTTTTTCATTTGCTTTCTGCATTTAAAAACTTGTCTTACATAACCAAATATAAGAAACGGTGGAACGATTGTAACCACTACCGATATTAATGTTCCTACATATTTTATAAGTCCCGTTACAACGCTTGTACCCATAAACTTATAACGAAGGTCTGCAACCAAACTCAAAGCTATTGCAACACCTAGCACCATCGCTATTGATTTAAATTGCTCGTTTCGTTCTTTTTTATAGTTATCAACAATATCTGAATAGTCTTTGATATATTGTGAACGAGTGTAAAGAACTTCGTTCATAGCACCATTCATATTCTGACCGAAGATTGCTTGTTGATATTCTTTACCTTCAACAACTTCTTCAAGCTCGGTCACAGTGTTCTGGTCAAATATTGAGTTGTAAGTGCTTGAAATATCTTTCTTTTCACTCATTATATTCACCTATTCTTCTGCGTTGTATGTGCCTATTTCAATACAGAGATTTTTTCTATCTTCAAGGTCTTTAAGTCGTTCGTTTTCTTTATTTTTTATTTTTTTAAATCTTTTTAGCATTGCCAAAAAAGGAAATGTTGGTATCAATGGGAGAATAAAATAAAATATTGCTGTTTCTTGACCTAAATAAAAATGAATTCGCCAGTTATAATGAAGAATGTTATTGCCTGAAAGAAAAAGAAGAAATAACACAACAACACAAATCACTGCCATTATTATTGCTATCGGAAAAACCTTTTTTATTTCTTTTTTCTCTTCATCAAAATGGGTTGTTATATCGTGATATTCTGCAATATACTCTGACCTTGTCATTTGTGGGACTTCTCGATATTCCGCAGAGTTTTCGTATGTTTCTTTCATATTCTAGCAACTCCACTTTGTTTTGCAGCTTCAACAACTGCTTTTGCAACAGTTGAGCCCACTCTTTCGTCAAATGCTTTAGGCAAGATATAATCTTCACTCAACTCTTCATCACTCACAAGTGATGCGATTGCCTTTGCCGCCGCAATTTTCATTTCTTCGTTAATATCACTTGCTCTGCAATCAAGAGCACCACGAAATATGCCTGGGAATGCAAGCACATTGTTAATCTGGTTAGGATAGTCACTTCGACCTGTACCCACAACCTTTGCACCAGCATTTTTTGCTTTGTTAGGCATAATTTCAGGTGTTGGGTTTGCCATTGGGAATACAATTGCATTCTCTGCCATTGATTTTATCATTTCTTCGGTGACGATGTTAGGTGCTGAAACGCCGATAAAAATATCCGCACCTTTCAAAGCATCTGCAAGTGTACCTTTTATATGATTTTTATTAGTGATTTCTGCCATTTGTGCTTGTGCAGAGTTCATCCATTCTTCACCAATGCAAAGAATACCCATTTTATCGCACATTATAATATTCCCTGCACCCATTTGATATATGAGCTTTGCAATCGCAATACCCGCCGCACCTGCACCGCTGAATACAACAGTGCAATCTTCGATTTTCTTATTCACAAGACGAAGGGCGTTTGTTACTGCCGCGCCAACAACAACGGCTGTGCCGTGCTGGTCGTCATGGAAAACAGGAATATCAAGCTTTTCTTTTAACTTTCTTTCAATCTCAAAGCAACGGGGCGCTGCAATATCTTCAAGATTGATTCCACCGAAGCTACCACCCAAAAGAGAGATACAATTAACAATTTCATCAACATCTTTACTTCTTATGCAAAGAGGAATCGCATCAACTCCACCAAACTCTTTGAAAAGGACGCACTTGCCCTCCATTACGGGCATTCCAGCTTCGGGGCCAATGTCACCAAGTCCTAAAACTGCTGTACCATCAGTTACAACCGCAACTGTATTCCAACGGCGAGTGAGTTCGTAAGATTTGTTAATGTCTTTTTGAATTTCAAGGCAAGGTTCAGCAACACCTGGGGTATATGCAAGCGACAAAGACTCTTTATCGTTAGCCTTTGCCCTTGTTTTTATTTCGATTTTGCCCTGCCACTCATAATGAAGTTTTAAGCTCTCTTTTGCGTAATCCATTTGCTTTGCTCCCACTTACTGACGCTCAAAATATTCGTCGTCAGCAATAAAATATGTTCGGATATATCCATCCATTGATACGAATACTATCTCTCCCGTTTGAGAGAGATAGTAAATCTTGTCGTTATCGTCTTCATCTGTTTCATATTTTGATTTTGCATCGGGATTCTGTATCACTGCGTTTGCTTTGATAAGATATTCTTCTGCTGAATCGCACCCAGTTGCTTCACCGTGCTCTAAAAAATGGTCAATAAGCTTTTCAGGTGTTCGAAACATTAAAATCTTTGCCATTAGTGTTCAACCCAATCTCTTGAACGTTCAACTGCACGAAGCCATCCACGATATCTCTTTTCGCGTTTTTCAATATCCATCTGTGGCTCGAAAACTTTATCAACTTCACGGATTTTTGCGATTTCGTCAGTATCTTTCCAGAATCCTGTTGCAAGACCAGCAAGATAAGCCGCACCGATTGCAGTTGTTTCAACCATCTTTGGACGGTTAACATTGGTTCTAATCATATCTGATTGAATTTGCATCATAATATCACTTACTGATGCGCCACCATCAACACGAAGTTCTGAAAGCTGGATGTCTGAATCTTGTTTCATTGCTTCAAGCAAGTCTGTCATCTGATATGCGATTGCTTCAAGAACGCTTCGGCAAATGTGAGCAGAATTAGCGCCACGAGTAAGTCCAACGATTGTTCCACGAGCATACATATCCCAATAAGGTGCGCCAAGTCCTGTAAATGCAGGAACAAAATAAACACCATTTGAATTTGGAACGCTCTCTGCTAATTCGTCACAACGACGAGCAGATGGTATAAGCTGTAAATCGTCACGAAGCCACTTGATTACTGAACCCGCATTGAAAGCAGAACCCTCAATAGCATAAGTAACTTTATCGCCAATACCCCATGCAACACCTGTAACAAGATTATTCTTTGACTCAACTCTCTTATCACCTGTATTCATAAGCAAGAAACAACCTGTGCCGTATGTATTCTTTGCCTGACCACTTTCGAAACATCCCTGACCGAAAAGTGCAGCAGGCTGGTCACCGATTGCGCCTGAAATTGGCACACCCGCCAACTCTTCAATACCCATAACGCTCTTTGCAACTGTTCCGTAAACCTTGCTTGATGGTACTGCTTCTGGAAGCATTGCCATTGGAATACCGATTTTTTCACAAAGATACTCATCCCAACAAAGCTTATCAACATCAAAAATCATTGTTCTTGATGCGTTTGAGTAGTCAGTAATATGCACAGCGCCACCTGTTAAGTTCCAGATAAGCCAAGTTTCAACTGTACCGAAAAGAAGCTGACCTTTTTCTGCTAATTCTCTTGCGCCATCAACATTGTCGAGAATCCATTTAATCTTTGTTGCAGAGAAATATGCGTCAACAACAAGACCTGTATGGTCTTTGATATATTGTGTCAATTCTTCGTCTGCTTTGATTTTCTCACACATATCAGCAGTTCTTCTACATTGCCAAACAATCGCATTATAAATAGGTTTACCTGTTGATTTATCCCATACGATTGTTGTTTCACGCTGATTTGTGATACCGATTGCCGCAATATCTTCTGCTGTTGCTTTGCTCTCTGCCATTACTTCCATAACAGATTGCAACTGTGAAAAGAGAATTTCCATTGGGTTGTGCTCAACCCAACCTGTGTGTGGATAAATCTGTGTAAACTCGTGCTGAGCTTTAAAACAGATGTTTCCCTTTTTGTCAAAAAGAATTGCGCGTGAACTTGTTGTTCCCTGGTCTAATGCCAATACGTATTTTTTCATTGTATAACACCTCAAATATATAATAGATATTTTTTAACTAATTCCCTAATTTTAGTTAAAATTAACATTTGCCATTTTTAATAGTGTCTGCTTTTATTTTTTCTGCTTCTTTCACTGCTTTTGCGTCATCAATTAAATTGTGTAGTCCTTGCCAATGAAGAACTCTGCGCTTAAACCATAATGAAGACGCGTGTTTATAGAAAAATGAGGGACATGCCTTTTTAAGTGGCGCATAATTCACATTATATGCATCAAGCAAATTATAATATGTTGGTGCTTTGTGAAGGAATGTTGAGAATGACGGATACCCCTTCTCTGCCCAAGCATTCTCTGCCATTGCGCCAAGCCTTGGGAATGTGAGAAACTCCAAGCGTTTCATATTTGGGACATATTCTGTCCACATCTGTGCCTCAATACCCCAAGTTTCTTCGTCATTATCGGTTAAAGCACCATCGTCTTCGCAAACCGTTTTAAGAGTATTCCAACCATAAGGAAAATCAAAATAATAAGGGTAACATTTTGTGTTAATGAGCTTTCTGCCACGAGTTAGTTCATTTTTAACTACCCCCTCATCGTCACCCATACCGCATATATCCCAAGCGATATCAGGACTCAAAGTGTCTGCGTTTTCAATCTTATCATAATTCCACATTACTGAAGAATATCCCTTTTCTTTGAGATAATCATTCACTTTTGCCATAAAGAACATCTGCAAATGGTCTTCGTCACGAAGATTATTATCTTTAATTGCTTTCTGACAATGTGGACAATTCTTCCAACGCATTTTTACTGCTTCGTCGCCACCGATATGAATAATCTTATCTGGGAATAATTCTATAAGTTCATCAAGCACATCATAAACAAACTTATATGTGGACTCTTTTCCCGCGCAAAGAATATCGTGCTTAACGCCCCAATGAGTCGCAACCTCTAAATCACGGTCAAGGCAAGATAAATATGGGTAACAAGAAATAGCCGCCACGCTGTGTCCCGGAATATCAAATTCAGGAATAACCTTAATTTTTCGCTCGTGACAATAAGTGACAATTTCTTTTATTTCTTCTTGTGTATAATATCTACCGTGAGCCTTGTGATTAAAATTCGTGTGACTTCTCATTGAGCCCTTTTCTGTTAACAAAGGATATTTTTTAATCTCAACTCGCCAACCTTGGTCTTCAGTCAAGTGCCAATGCAAAACATTGAGTTTATGAAGTGCCATAAGGTCAACTATTTTTTTAACATCTTCTACTGGATAAAAATATCTGCCACAGTCGAACATAAATCCACGATAAGAAAAACGAGGATAATCTATTATTTCTGTGTATGGCAACTTGCCTTCTTTTTGCAAAAGCATTTGCTTTAAAGTCTGCAAGCCATAAAACAACCCTGTTTCGGTTTTCGCATTTATATAAACTCGTCTATTTTCACATTTGAGAGTATAACCCTCGTCATATTCAAAGCTTTCATCAAGAGTGAGAATAATTGATTTTTCTTCGCCCGTGTCTTCGTGAATACAAATCTTTTTATTAAAATTTTTACGGACAAATTTTATAAAATCATCTGAAAATGAATATGGAGAAATTATTGTCCCTGCGTGAAGAGTAAACCCTTTTCGGTCACTATTGGTTAGAATACTGACGGGTTGTGGGATAATGTTGAACATCCGTTTTATCCTCCGTGAATTAATGTTAAAATTATACAATTTTATTCTATCACAAAATCTTTGCAACTACAACATAAAATACTATATATTTTCTCTTGAAATTACTCTAATTATATAGTATAATAGGTCGGTAAATAACTGATTGCCTTAATTCAGTCGTGTGCCGTGTGGGTCCTGTGCGGCGGGGCGCTGTGAACCATGTCAGGCGGGGAACCGAGCAGCATTAAGCGGTTTGCACCGGGCGCCACAGTCTGCCTGCACGACACATGACTGAGTTAAGGCATTTTTACTAGGTGTAAAAACAGGAGGGAAATTTATGTATCGTGCGTTTTATAGAAAATATCGTCCGTCAACCTTTACAAGCGTTGTGGGACAAGAGCACATTACAAAAACACTTGAAAATGCTGTGAAATCTGGCAAAACAAGTCACGCTTATCTTTTCACAGGTTCTCGTGGTACTGGCAAAACCTCTTGTGCAAAAATTCTTTCAAAAGCCGTCAACTGTCTTAACCCTATCGACGGAAATCCTTGTAACGAATGCGAAATCTGTCGCGGAATAGACAATGGTTCAATTCTTGATATCATTGAAATTGACGCTGCATCAAACAACGGTGTAGATAACATTCGTGATTTGAGAGAAGAAGCAAACTTCACTCCTGCTAATGCAAAATATAGAGTTTATATTATCGACGAAGTTCATATGCTCTCAATCGGCGCATTCAATGCACTTCTCAAAACTCTTGAAGAACCCCCTGCACACGTTATTTTCATTCTTGCAACAACAGAAGTTCACAAGCTTCCATCAACAATTCTCTCTCGTTGTCAGCGCTTCGATTTCAAACGAATCGAGCCTGAAGCAATAGCAGAAAGACTTAAAGAAGTTGCTATAAAAGAAAATCTCACTCTTGCCGATGACGGCGCAATGCTTATTGCAAGAATTGCAGACGGTGCAATGCGTGATGCACTTTCACTTTTAGACCGTTGTTCATCTGTTGAAGGTGTTATTGACTCAACAGCAGTCGCAAAAAGTGCAGGGCTTGCAGGTCGTGAATATATTTTCGAACTTTGCGATTCAATAATCCAAAAAAATCCTGCAAAAGCACTCGAAATCGTTGATAAGCTTTATAATGACTCTTGTGATATGGAGCGTCTTATCACAGAACTCACAAGTCATTTCAGAAATCTTATGGTTTCAAAAGCCGTTAAGAATTTTGAGAGTATGATTATCTGTTCACAGGGCGAAATTGATATAATCCGTCAACAGAGTGAAAAGACAACTCTTGCGACAATTATGTCTTGTATTGATATTCTCACAGCATCTGCTTCAACTATGAAACAGGGTGCTAACAGAAGAACAAGCGCAGAGCTTTGCATTATCAGGCTTTGCACACCAAGTCTTGACACAGACGTCAATGCAATTCTTCGCAGACTCAGTGAGTTGGAAAGTGCTATAAAATCAGGCAATATTCAGGTTAAAGCAGAACCTGTTTCTGCACCTGTTAAAGAAGAGCCAAAAGAAGAAGTTAAGGTTCAAGAAACAAAACCTGAACCAAAACCCGAGCCCATAAAAGAAGAACCTAAGCCTGTTGCACCACCTGTAAAAGAAGAAAAAGTGCAACCCGCTGTGCAATCAACAGGCACAGTTGCTTTTGACAGATGGCCAGAAGTTCTTGATAAGCTTTATGAAAACGACAAGAGTCTTATTGTTATGCTTTCAGGCTCAAGTGCATTTGTGCATCAGGATAAATATTTGTTAATCAAGGGTTCACCTGTTCTTGAAATGTATCTTAAAACTGGTGAATATTCAAAGATTATAAAACAAGCGGTTTTAGATGTAACCGGCAAAAATTATACCCTTGCAGTTTATAACAACAAGCAAGAAGAAGCACCAAAGAACCCCCTTTCTGACCTTGTGTCAAAGGCAAAACAACTTGGTGTGAATATTGAGGAGGATAAATAAAATGAAAGCAAGAATTCCAAATCAGGGCGGTCAAGCAAATATGATGAAACGCCTTCAACAAATGCAGGACGATATGGCTCGTGTTCAAAAAGAATGCGAAGAAGCAGAATATTCAGCATCAGCTGGTGGCGGAGCTATCGATGTTAAAGTTAACGGCAAGCATCAGGTTGTTTCTGTTAACATTCAACCAGACGTTGTTGACCCTGAAGATGTTGAAATGCTTGAAGATTTGCTCGTTGCAGCAGTTAACGAAGCAATGAGAAAAGCAGACGAAACAATGGAAAGAGAAATGGGAAAAATCACAGGCGGAATGAACATTCCAGGTCTTGGATTCTAATTGGAGTAAATTATGGCTATTGTATCACTTGAAAAGTTGATAGAAGAATTTCGCAAAATGCCCTCTGTCGGTGTAAAATCGGCGGAGAGAATGGCGTATTATATTCTTGGACTTGACGACGGTGAAACAAAAAGTCTTGTTGACGCAATAAACAATGCTCATATAAACATTCACACCTGTAATGTTTGTTGCAATCTTACCGAAGGTGAAAAATGTACTATTTGTAGTAACGCAAATCGTGATAATTCAACTATCTGTGTTGTTGAAAATCCAAGAGATGTTGCAGCATTTGAACGCACCCACGAATATAAGGGTACATATCATGTGTTGCACGGTGTAATTTCACCAATGAACGGAATTGGCCCTGATAATATTCGCATTAAAGAGTTAATCAGCAGAATGGCTGACGACTCTGTCAACGAAGTTATTATGGCAACAAACCCCACCGCAGAAGGCGAAGCAACCGCAATGTATATTGCTCGTCTTCTCAAACCAATGGGCATTAAAGTGAGCCGTTTGGCTTATGGTATTCCTGTTGGTAGCGACCTTGAATATGCAGATGAGGTAACACTTTCCAGAGCAATTCAGGGTAGAAATCTGTTATAATGATAAGGTAAATAATTATGGTAGAGAAAAACACTAACACTACAATTGCACAAAACAAAAAAGCTCTCCATGATTATTTTGTCATAGAGAGTTTTGAAGCAGGTATTAAACTTGTGGGCACAGAAGTCAAGTCTTTAAGACAGGGCAAATGCAATCTTAAAGATGCTTGGTGCAGTATCGTCGAAGGTGAGCTTTTCGTCAACGGTATGCATATTAGCCCCTATGACCACGGCAACATTTTCAACCGTGACCCGATGAGAGTGCGCAAACTTTTAATGCACAAAAAAGAGATTATGCGACTTCTCGGCACAACAAAACAAGACGGACTTACGCTTATTCCTTTGTCAATATATTTCAAAAAAGGTCGAGCAAAGGTACAAGTTGGTCTTTGTAAAGGTAAAAAGCTTTACGACAAGCGTGATGTTGCCGCAAAAAAAGAAGCCGAGCGTAATATCGAGCGCACAATGAAAGAGAGAATGAGATAAATATGAACAGAACTTGTGTTCAATGTGGAAAAGTTTTTACACTCTCTCAATCTGAAATAGCTTTTTATAAATCTAAAAATCTTGATTTGCCAAAAAGATGCAAGTCTTGTCGTGATAAAAACAAAAATGGTGGGTATAGAAGCTATACCGCAAATGTACCGTTAGGCAATCGTGCGACTTGCATTTCTGCAATTTTCTGTGTTGCCACTTTTGTTACCGTAATGAGCATATTGGCTAATGGTGGAATCACTTTACCTACTGTTTTTCTTGATTTGATAGCGTTTTTTGCGATTTTTTGTCTTGCAAAAATCAAAAGACATATTGATATTCAAGAATTTGACACATCTTGTTATCCTCGCACCTTTTATGATATGGACTCTATGACAGAGCATTATATCAAACACGGCAAAGAAACAAATTCTAAGGATATGGAAGAATATCTTTATAAAGCAAATGCAGTAATTCAACAAAAAAATACACTGTCAAAAAAGCAGAAAGAAGACGGTGACACTGCTTATTTTAATCCACAAACCAAAGAGTTTGTTGTGGTGGCAAAAGCTGGGTATATCCGTACATATTTCATTGCTTCATTGTCATACTATAACAAACAATAATATCGGATGCGTCAGCATCCCCTTAACTTTTCACTTTTCATTCTTCACTCTTCACTTGAGCGAAGCGATATATATGGGGATGAAAGGATTTCGACGGGGATTTTGAACTGCGATAAGCGAGTAGTGGAGTCTGACCACTATAAAACGGACGGTTTATCAAAAATAAACGACAAAAACGAAAAAGTACTTCTTGCTGCTTAATTAGCGGCGAGCATTCCCCCGAGAGAACTGCGGCTCGGTAAGGAGTGTCATTTAGCAGTAAATGTGAACGGATAACCGCCTTGTAGTCCGTCACACATCACAGGGCTACTGAAAGGAATGCCTGTTTGTCGGCTGTCCCGTAGGGAATGACAATAGATAAACTACACTCGTAGAAAGTTTCAGGAATAGATTTTCGGACGCGAGTTCGACTCTCGCCATCTCCACCAAAAATCGACAGGTTTCAACCTGTCGATTTTTTATCCATTGCGAAAGCACTGGCATATCATCACGCGTAGCGTGTATATCATCAAAAGTGGCAATGCCGCCTTTGTATCTCATCACACCTTTAGGTGTGTATCAAAAAGCTTTCGCAATGATGATATACAAAACTTTGTTTTGATGATATGCAATTCCCACAGGAATTGATGATATACACAGCTTTGCCGTGATTTATGTGAGAGTTCAATAACTGATAAGAACAAAGGAAAAACATCTCGTATGTAGTCGCTTCACATTAAAATGAAAAGTTTCGATTTTTTCGGGACTTTTTATTTTTGTCTAGGTAATCGAAGCACTCGTCAAGCTTTTAAACAAGAATAAACAAATTTGAATTTGTCGATTCTAATATCTCGTTAAAATCGACCATCAAACAATGTAGGGGCTGACGACCACGGCAGCCCGAAACAATTAACATCAAAACCTGCGGGACGCCGAGTCGTCGTCCCCTACAACGCACAAAATGAATTATATCTATAATTCGCAACGCAGTTCCGACACTCTGCACTCTGCACTCTGCACTTTGCATTCTGTTAGACAAACCCTGATTATCTTATGCACTTCAAACGGCGGGAGCAAGCCCCCGCCCTACGCTTATCATATTAACTATCCCGACAAACTACAATTTGTTGGATACATTATATAAGTCCTATTATCTTATTGAAATCCACTTAAAAATATGTTACCATTTATTTACATAATTCTTACAAAGGGGATTTGTTTTATGGGAAAGAAAATTATTGTTGCCGGTGGTGGCCACGGCGGTATTGCCGCTGCTATGCTTCTTGCAAAGCGTGGCTTTGATGTTACCGTTTATGAGAGAAATGCTAAAACAAAAATGGGTTATGATTGGACTGATATTTTTGACAAAAAAGGACTTTTGGCTATTGGTTTGCCAATTCCTGACAAGAAACTTTATAACCTTAAAAATGACGTAACATTCTATGGTCCTGCAATGGAAACAGCACTTACACAGAATACTGAAGACGACAGAAAAGAAATTCAGATGGAGCGCAGTGAGATTTATAAATATCTCATTTCTCACGCAGTTGAAGCCGGGGTTAAGTTTGAATATAAACAAAATGTTCTTGGTCCTATTCTCTATGGCAACCGAGTTGTTGGTATTAAAACTGAAAAAGGCGAATATTTTGGTGACCTTGTGATTGACGCTTGTGGCCTTAACTCCCCTGTCAGACAAAATTTGCCTGAATCATTCGGTGTTCAGAATAATCCTATCGAATACGAGCAATTTTATGTTTACCGTGCGTTCTTCAATAAAACCGCTGAAGTTAATGATGACGAAAAGTTCAAGATTATTATGTTGCCTAACAACCAATTAGGTATTTCTTGGGTTGCAACTGAAGAAAAATATACAGATGTACTTATTGGTCGATTCCACAAGTTTGACCTTGATTATGCAAACGAGCAGATTGAAGATTTAAGAAAATCAAATCCAAGCATTGGCACAAAAATTATTCGTGCAGGTGATTTTGCGAATATTCCTGTTCGTCAACCACTTGGTATTATGGTTGCAGATGGTTATGCTGCTATCGGTGACTCTGCTTTTATGACTGTGCCAGTTATCGGTTCAGGTATTGCAAACGCACTTAAAGCTGCAAAAATTCTTGCAGATGCAATTTCTGAAGATAAAAATTGTTCATATAGCGCAGAAACTCTTTGGACATACCAAAAGAATTACTACAAAGAAATCGGCGCGGCAATGGCGCCTATGGCTTGCGTTAAATTACTGCTTACCCGCCTTGAAGGTCACGAATTAGATTATATTTTTGCAAAGGGTATTCTCAACGCAGAAGATATGACAATTGACGCAGAATCTTCAAGTCTCGGTGCAATGCTCAGCGGAATGACTCCTGCTGATATTAAGATTAAAGTTGAAGGACTTCTCAACAACAAAGTCATTCTCAAAAAGGTTGTTAATATGGGCTTGCAACTGGCAAAAGCAACTGCTGTTACTGCCGCAATGCCACCTATTTATAACCGTCAAGCAGTGCTTAAGTGGGTTAAAGAATACAACAAATGTTTCAAACATTAAAATATTGATAAAAATTAGCGCTCTCGCCCCTTGAGAGCGCCATTTTTTTGCTATTTTGCATTTACTTTTGAGCAGTTTTATTGTATAATGTTTATAATTATATTTTTGTGGAATGGGTGGCATTAAAATGAAAAAAGGCACAAAGAAATTTTTAGGTTTTGCAATCCCTGCAGCTGCACTCGGCATCGCTGCAAGAAAGGCTTATGTTGATGTTCGCTATGGTGTGAAAGGTCCAAAACCTATTATCACTTTTACAGAATCAACTGATGCAAAATTAGATGAAATTCACCTTACTGCTCACAGAGGACTTTCTTCAATCGTCCCTGAAAATACAATCGAAGCATTCAAAGAAGCAGCAAAGCACAATTATTACGCTCTTGAATGTGATGTGCATTGCACAACTGACAACAAGTGGGTAATTATTCACGACTATATGCTTCAGTCAATGGCAAAAGAAAAGGGCGATGTTAAGAAAATGTCTTATGAAACCCTTTCAAAAGTTAAATTCACAAATGGTGCAAATATTGAAGATTATCCTGATGCAACAGTTTGCCTTGTTGAAGACTTTATTGAAATATGCAAAGAAGCAAATATTCGTCCAATGATTGAAGTTAAGGACAAGCGTGTTGAAAAAGTTGCAGACTTGCTCGAAATCATCCGTAAATATGACATTGAAAAAGATGTTATTCTTATTTCATTCCATGCTCCTGTGCTTCGTGAATTCAGAAATCTTTCACCAGACATGGAACTTTGGTATTTAATGCACACAATTACAGATGAAAAGCTTCAGGAATGTATTGAAAACGGTAACGGCGTTGCTTTTGAAGCAAAGCGTGGCAAACCTGAAATGATTCAGAAAATTCACGACAATAATCTTACTGCTGCTTGCTGGACAGTTGACACAAAAGAAATGCTCAACAACATGATTGCAAACGGCGTGAAATACATTACAACAAACGCAATTCTTCCTGAATAAGAGGTATAAAATGACAGACTGCAAAAAAATTGCTGAACTTATTTTCAGCGATGTGGACAAGTCCACAGAATATTATGAAGAACTTTATCCTGCAAGAGATTTGCCGGACGGCGCAAGAGTGACAAGATTTGCTCCAAGCCCAACAGGTTATTTGCACTTCGGCGGACTTTATGCTGGTTTCGCATCAAAGCTTACTGCAGAAACTACAAACGGCGTATTTATGCTTCGAATTGAAGATACTGACAAAAAGCGCGAAGTAGAAGATGGTGTTACAGGTATCGTAACCGGTCTTAAGGCTTTTGGTGTTACTCCTGACGAAGGTGTTACAGGTTTTAATACTGAATATGGTAACTATGGCCCTTATACACAGAGCCACCGTAGAGAAATCTATCGTACATTTGCTAAAAAACTTGTAGAAGAAGGCAAGGCTTATCCTTGTTTCTGCACACCGGAAGACCTTGAAGATATCAGAAACCGTCAAGAAAATGAAGATATCAAGGGTTATTATGGTGCATACGCAAAGTGCAGAGATTTAAGTGATGATGAAGTCATTGAAAAAATCAATGCGGGTATTCCATATACCATTCGTCTTCGTTCAATGGGTGACATACAGAGAAAAATTGCATTTGACGATATGATTAAAGGCAAAATTGAAATGAGCGAAAACGTGAATGACGTTGTTATTCTTAAAACCGACGGAATTCCAACATATCACTTTGCTCACGCAATCGACGACCACTTGATGCGCACAACTCATGTTGTTCGTGGTGACGAGTGGATTGCTTCTGTTCCACTTCATATTGAGCTTTTCAGAACTTGTGGCTTTAAGCCTGTTAAATATGCTCACATTGCACCAATTATGAAAGAAGAAAACGGTGGCAAGAGAAAACTTTCAAAAAGAAAAGACCCTGAAGCAAATGTTTCATTCTATATTGAAAAAGGTTATCCTGAAGCATCAGTTAAAGAATATATGCTCACCATTCTCAACTCAAACTTTGAAGATTGGCGCAGAGCAAATAAAAACGAAGATATTAAAAAATTCCCATTTAATCTTAAAAAGATGAGCGTTTCTGGTGCACTTTTTGATATGGTTAAGTTTAACGATGTATCAAAAAATGTAATTTCTGTTATGACTGCAAAAGAAGTTTACAAGCTTGTTACAGATTGGGCAATGGATTATAATGAAGTGCTCTATGCACTCCTCGTTGAAGATAAAGAAAAAGCAATCGCAATTCTCAACATTGACCGTGATAATCCAAAACCACGTAAAGATATTGCTTGTTGGGAAGAAGTGGAAGACTATGTAACTTACTTCTACAACGAACTTTACGACGCAGATTACACACTTCCCGAACACATCAATAAAGCAGATGCAGTTGAAATCCTTACAAAGTATAAGGATATATATTCTGCAAACGATAGCAAAGAAGAGTGGTTCAATAAAATCAAAGAGCTTTGCTCTGCTTGTGGATTCACACCAAATGTTAAAGAATATAAGCAAAATCCTGACGCATTCAAGGGTCACGTTGGTGATGTTTCAACAGTTATTCGTGTTGCTATGACATCTCGCACAAACACACCTGATTTGTATTACATTATGCAGATTTTGGGTTCACAAGAAGTAATGAGCAGAATTGACAATGCAATAAATTCTTATAAAGAGGCTTAAATATATGGAAGAAATTACAAACATTTCAAATTTTATACACGATTTCATCGACGAAGACCTTGAAAACGGTGTGTATGACAAAGTTCAGACTCGTTTTCCACCTGAACCAAACGGATATCTTCACATTGGTCATGCAAAAGCGATTTGCATTAACTTTGCAACAAGCAAAAAATATAAAGGCGAGTGCAACCTTCGTCTTGATGACACAAACCCACAAAAAGAAGACACAGAATATGTTGATGCAATCAAAGAAGATATTGAATGGCTTGGTTTTAAATGGAACAAATGCCTTTTCGCATCAAGTTATTTTGACTTTATCTATGAATGTGCTGTAAAGCTTATCGAAAAAGGTCTTGCTTATGTTGACGACCTTTCTGCTGACGAAATTAGAGAATATCGCGGCACTCTCACAGAGCCAGGTAAGAACAGTCCATACAGAGAAAGAAGTATTGAAGAAAATCTTGATTTATTCAAGAGAATGACTGATGGTGAATTCGAAAACGGCGCAAGAGTTCTTCGCGCAAAGATTGATATGGCTGCTGCTAATATCAATATGCGTGACCCTGTAATTTACAGAATTGCTCATGTGCCACATCACCAGACAGGTGACAAATGGTGTGTTTACCCAATGTATGACTTTGCTCATCCATTGTCGGATGCTAAAGAAGGTGTTACACATTCTCTTTGCTCACTTGAGTTTGAAAACCACAGACCTTTATATGATTGGTTCTTAAAGGCTCTTGATATTCCTACACCACCAAGACAAATTGAGTTTGCTCGTCTTAACCTTAACTATTGCCTTACAAGTAAGAGAAAATGTTTGGCGCTTGTTAACGAAGGCATTGTTGATGGTTGGAATGACCCAAGAATGGCAACTCTCAGCGGTATGAGAAGACGCGGATACCCCGCAGCTGCAATCCGCAATTTCTGTGAAAAGATTGGCGTTTCAAAGGCTTATTCAGTTGTTGACTACGGTCTTTTGGAATCTTGTGTTCGTGATGAGCTCAATGCAAATGCTCCTAGAGCTATGGCTGTGCTTCGTCCATTAAAGGTTGTTATTGATAACTATCCTGAAGACAAGACAGAAACTCTTGATGTAGAAATTCATCCTGAGCACCCTGAAATGGGTACTCGCAAAGTAACTTTTGGCAAAACAATTTATGTTGAACAAGAAGACTTTATGGTTGAGCCTGTTAAAAAGTATTTTAGACTTTTCCCAGGTAATGAAGTTCGTCTTAAAAGTGCATACTTTGTTAAGTGTGTGGGCTATGATACAGACGAAAATGGCAATGTTACTTGTGTTCACTGCACTTATGACCCTGAAAGCCGTGGCGGTAACTCGCCTGATGGCAGAAAAGTCAAGGGTACATTACACTGGGTAAGTGAAGCAGATAGTTTCAAAGCAGAAGTTCGTCTTTATGACAGACTTTTCAATAAAGAAAACCCATCTGACGAATCAGCGGGCGCATTTACAGAAAATCTTAATCCCGAATCGCTTGTTATTCTTAAAGGCTGCCTTATTGAAGGCGGACTTAAAGACGGTCTCAAAGCTGGTGACACATTCCAGTTTATGCGTCAGGGTTATTTCTGCGTAGATATCACATCAACTGAAGATAATGTTGTGTTTAACCGTACCGTACAACTCAATTCTTCTTGGGGGAAATAAATATGAGTAAAACAAAAAAAATCAAACAAAAAACAACTGGTTTTGATATTCTTTTCAGAGTAGTTACTGCAATCGCTTGTGTTGCAATTTATCCTATTTTCTATTTTGCTGATTTAATTCACATTCTTATTACTCATAGTGATATTTCAGATTTGTTTAATAAGTTCAGCGGTGAAAACAACCTTCAGGCAACGGAAGAGTCAATTTCTCTTGCAGAGCTTCCTGAATGGATTGATATGTTTTCAGGTTTTACTGATGGAAACTTTGATTTCAAAGCAAGTATTCTTCAAAATGAGTTATACAGACCACTTGTAGTGGCTGCTGTGTTTATTATCATCGCGCTTGTTTTGGGTCTTGTAATTCTCGGTTTTGCTATTTTCTCAAACAAAATCAAAGCTATTATCGGTCTTTCAGGTGCTGGATTTTTAAGCACAGTTGCAGCATATATTTCTTTCAGTTTCTTTGCAAATCCACTTATGGCTGGTGAAATTACACTTTCACAAGTTCTCAATATGGATGGTATTATCTCATCTTTAATCATTGGTTTCTTGGGTGAGGTTGCTTCATTCACACTTGATGGTGCTTTCTGGGGCTTGATGTTCATAATGCTTGGTATCTGTGCTTGGGCAGTTTCTGTTCTTCTTGTAAACATCAGTGATGAAAAAGAAAAAGCAATGAAAAAAGCAGAAAAAGAAAGACAAAGACAATAAAACAACAAAAACTTAAGGCTCGGTTTTTACCGAGCCTTTTTCTTTTAGTTGTTTTCTAAATTCTTTTGTGATTGCATTTTAAGATATGCATTGATAAATCCGTCAATGTCACCATCCATAACAGCATTTATATTACCATTTTCAAAAGATGTTCTGTGGTCTTTTGCAAGTGTATATGGCATAAATACATAGGAACGAATCTGGCTACCCCATGCAATTTCTTTGTGGTCACCCTTAATGTCTTCAATCTTTGCAAGGTGCTCACGCTCTTTAATCTCAATAAGCTTTGATTTAAGCATTGTCATAGCAACTTCACGGTTCTGATGTTGGCTTCTTTCAACCTGACAAGAAACAACAATTCCTGTTGGTTTGTGAGTAAGACGAACTGCAGATGATGTTTTGTTAACCTTTTGTCCACCCGCACCACTTGCACGATAAACAGCCATTTCAATATCGTCAGGGTTAATATCAACATTTGTATCTTCGTCGATTTCAGGCATAACTTCTAAAGATGCGAACGATGTGTGACGTCTGCCTGATGAGTCGAATGGTGAAACGCGGACAAGACGGTGAATACCTGCTTCACTCTTCATAAAGCCATAAGCATTTTCGCCCTCAATAAGAATGCACGCTGATTTAAGGCCTGCTTCGTCACCATCAAGATAGTCAAGTGTTGAAACTTTATACCCGTGACGCTCACCCCAACGATTATACATTCTGAAAAGCATTTCTGCCCAGTCCTGAGCCTCTGTGCCACCTGCGCCTGCGTGGAATGTAAGAATAGCATTCTTTGAGTCATATTCACCTGTTAAAAGTGTTGCAAGGGTTTGACTGTCAAGTTCTTTCTCAAAGTTTTCAACACTTTCTGTGCATTCATCAACGAGAGACTCGTCCCCTTCTTCATCTGCAAGTTCAATCATAACAAGAGCATCTTCAAAATCTGCTTTGAGTTTTTCATAAGCAGCAACCTTGTTTTTAAGTCCGCTTGTTCTCTGCAAAACCTTTTGTGAATTCTGAATATCGTCCCAGAAACCATCTTGTGCGGCTTGCTCTTCAAGATTTGCGATTTCTTTCTTCATCTTTTCAAGGCCCAATGCCTCTGCAAGATTTTCGAGTTCATCGCTATGAGAGTTGAGTCGCAATTTTAATTCTTCATATTGAAGCATATTTTTACCTCGCTTAATTTATATGCTGATTTATTTATTATTTGTCACTTGTCCGTTATAAAAACATAAAATGATATTAAGATTACCGTTTATAAAAATCAAAAGTGAGCCTTTGCTTCTTAGTGGCTTTTGATTTTAACGGATATGATATATTTAGGCTGTTGTTGATTCAGTTTCTGACTCAGCAACAGTTGATGACTCACTTGCAACTACTTCTGCCTGACCCAACAAGTCAAGGTTCTGAGTGGTTGTTTCTGTTTTTTCTTCTGTCGTTGCAGTTTCAGGTGTTGATGTATTCTGAATTGCAGAAATGTAATAAGCGCCATCTTTTTCACGAAGAGTGATTTTGAGATATTTGTCAGGATTAGGAGCTTTCATTTCACCATTTTCGCCCTGTTCCCAACCATCACCCGCAAGACAAGCAACTGTCAAAACGATTGAGTTTGGTAATGTTGTCTTCTCAATAACATCGGGTGTATAAATAGGTGTAATACCTGTAAGTGGTGCTGTATATGTACCCTTCGCAGAATCAAAAACGAAATCCATACCATAACCCTCAACTGTTGAATGGACGGGTGTTACTTCTGTTCCGAAAAGCTTAACAAACTGTGCTTCAACATCTTCTTTGGGAATTAAAAGGCCCTCACCTGTTGATTCATAAGTATCTGGTGAAATATCGCTTTTAAGTAATGACCAAATTGAAATTTCAATAAGCTGACTCATATCCGCCTTGGTAACATCATCGAAAGTATCTGGAGATATGAGCACGACAGGAGTAAGCATTTTTTCATATTCTTCTAACTTTTGACTTTTCTCAATAGCACCGTCAAAACCTTTAACCGCCGAAACAACAACAGTTACAAGTCCGATTGCAGCAAGAATTGTAACAAGCATACCCATAGGAAATGCCAGTTTGTGAGTACCTTTGTGTTTTCTGTTTTCTGCCATTCAAAACACCTCTTTATCTGATTTGACCGTCGCCATAAATCTTATATTTGAATGAGTTTAACTGTGGAAGTCCCAAAGGACCTCTTGCGTGAAGTTTTTGAGTTGAAATGCCGATTTCTGCACCGAAACCGAACTCACCACCATCAGTGAAACGAGTGCTTGCGTTGTGATAAACAGCTGATGAATCTACACTATTTAAGAATATTTCGGCATTGTCTTTATTATTTGTGATAATGCTCTCGCTGTGCCCTGATGAATATTTTCTAATATGTTCAATTGCATCTTCGAGTGATGAAACAATTTTAACTGACATTTTATAGTCAAGATATTCACGATAATAATCATCGTCAGTTGCCACTTCAATATCGGGACAAATTTCTCTTGCGATTTCATCACCATAGAGAGTAACATTTTTTTCGTCAAGACGAGCCTTGATTGCAATTAGTGCATATTCTGCAATATCTTTATGTATAAGCAGACTTTCAGCTGTGTTGCAAACTGAAATTCTCTGTGTTTTCGCATTGAAGATAATTTCGGTTGCCATATCAATATCTGCTTCGCTGTCAACATAAATATGGCAATTGCCAACGCCTGTTTCAATTACAGGTACAGTTGAATTTTCAACAACTGCATTGATAAGTGATGCACTTCCACGAGGAATAAGCACATCAACATACTTATTCATTTTCATAAGTGCTGTCGCACTATCACGAGAAGTGTCACGCACAAGCTCAATAATATCAGGATTAAATCCTGTTTTTTCAATGGCATCTCTCATGCTGTCCATTATAGCGGAGTTTGAGTTAAACGCCTCTTTGCCACCACGAAGAATGGCTGTGTTACCTGCTTTGACCGCAAGAGCAGCCGCATCACTTGTAACATTTGGACGAGCTTCATAGATAATGCCCACAACACCCAAAGGTACACTTACTCTTTGAATTTTAAGCCCATTTGGACGCTCTGTTTCCCAAAGGATTCTGCCAACAGGGTCCGCAAGATTTATAACATCTTCAATACCCTTTGCCATACCCTCAATTCGGTCTTTGTTAAGCATAAGTCGGTCAATCAATGACTCTGACATATTGTTATTGCGACCGTTTTCAATATCAATAGCATTTGCTTCTAAAATCTTATCGCAATTTTCTCTTAAAGCATTTGCCATTGCGAGAAGTATTCTGTTTTTATCTTCAGTTGATGTTACTGCTAATTTTGCAGCCGCATCTTTTGCTCTTTTACCGATTTCTGTGAGCATAATTATTTCCCCTTAAAGAATGTACCAACTTGTTTACCGTCAAGTGCTTTATAAATCTCAGTTGGATTTTCACCATTCATAACGATTGTGTCAATTCCTGCGCCCATTGTGATTTCAGCCGCGTGAAGCTTTGTTACCATTCCACCTGTGCCAAGCGTTGAACCCTTGCCACCTGCGATTTTATATAAATCCTCGTCGATTTCTGTAACAACAGAGATAAGCTTTGCATCTTCATTCTCGTTTGGATTTGCATCATAAAGACCATCAATGTCTGTTAGAATAATAAGTGCATCTGCATTGACAAGTTTTGCAACAATAGCAGAAAGCGAGTCATTGTCACCATAAACGATTTCTTCAACTGCAACGCTATCGTTTTCATTGATAACAGGAATTGCACCGAATTCAAACAATTTATTGAATGTGTTTATGAGGTTTTCTCTTCTCTCATCATTTTCAACGTCACTTTTTGTGATAAGCAACTGACCAACTGTGTGACCATATTCACCGAAAAGTTTATCATACATAAACATTAATTCACATTGACCGATTGTTGCTGCCGCCTGCTTGCCCGCTGTGTCAGCAGGTTTTTCTTTTAAACCTAATTTACCAACACCAACACCGATTGCGCCACTTGTAACAAGGGCTACTTCAACACCTGAATTCACAATATCAGAAAGCACAGAAACCAACTTGTGCATTCTTCTGATATTTGTCTTGCCTGTTGAATATGTAAGTGTTGATGTGCCAACCTTTACAACTATTCTTTTTACATCTTTTAAAACTGCCATAAATACCCTTCTCACCATAGAAAAGTTTAATCATAATATTTTAACATATATTTTCTTATTTAACAACATTAATTTACAATAAATATGCTTATGTATTTGTTGAAAAAGCGTGATTCTTGTGCTAAAATATGTCTATATATGCAAACAAAACTAGGTGATACTAATGGATTATTATTTTTCAAAAAGAATTTCAGGATTAGCACCCTCTGCAATCCGTGAAATATTAAAAGCAACTCAGAATCCCGACATTATTCCTTTTGCGGCAGGTAACCCTGATGTTGCAACATTCCCGATGGAAGAAGTTCAGAAAATTTCAGCAGAAATCTTTGCAAACGAGCCTGTTACAGCGTTGCAATATGGTGTTACAGAGGGTTACACTCCTCTGCGCAAGCGTTTGACAAAATTTATTAAAGACAGATACAATATCGGCAGAGATTTCGACTCGCTCATCATCTCATCAGGTGCACAACAGGTTATGGACCTTGCTACAAAAGCACTTTGTGATTTGGGTGATACTGTTATTTGTGAGTGTCCATCGTTTATCGGTTCTCTCAACTGTTTCCGTTCTTATGGTTGCCAGCTTGCAGGCGTAAATGTTGAAGCAGATGGTATGAATATCGAAGAACTTGAAAATGCTATTAAAAACGCTCATAACCCAAGATTTATTTATACAATTCCTAATTTTCAGAATCCATCAGGTGCAACAATGAGCCTTGAGAAAAGAAAAGCGGTTTATGAACTTGCTAAAAAATATGGTTTGCTCATTCTTGAAGATAACCCTTATGGTGACTTGAGAGTTTCAGGCGAAGATGTGCCATCAATCAAGAGTATGGACGAAGACGGAATTGTTATTTATGCAGGTTCATTCTCAAAACTTTTAGCGCCTGGTATTCGTGTTGGCTATATCTGTGCCCCTGCACCAATTGTTGCAAAAATGACAGTTGGCAAACAGGCAGCAGATGTGCATACACCTGTGTTCTCACAGATGCTTGTTGATAAGTGGATGGACAAATATGACATAGATGCTCATATCGAAAAAATCAGAGCTATTTATCGCGAAAAGCTTAATCTTATGTGCGACCTTATCGACTCAGAATTGGGTGATTTCGTTAAATATGTTCGTCCCGAAGGTGGACTTTTTGTATGGTGCGAATTACCAGAAAACGTTGATATGCTTGAATTTGTGCAAGAATGTATCGACGAAAAGGTTGCGCTTGTTCCAGGCTCGGCATTTATGATTAACGACGAAAAGACAAATTGTTTTAGAATGAATTTTTCAACACCATCAAACGAAAAAATTGTTGAGGGTATGAAAGCCCTTGGCAGAGTAAAAGCTAAATTTACAAAGTAAGGACTATTAAAATTGGAAAAGAAGAATTACACACTCACCGATATTTCTACAATTAAAAAAGTTATGGGAGAAAACGGCGTCACCTTTTCAAAAGGGTTGGGGCAAAACTTTCTCGTTAACCCAACTGTTTGTCCACGAATGGCTGATGCTATTCGTCAAAGCACAGACGGTAAAATTGGTGTGCTTGAAATCGGTGCAGGTGTTGGCGTTCTCACAAAAGAGTTACTCGAAAGATGTGAAAAAGTTGTTTGTGTTGAACTTGACACTCGCCTTTTTCCAGTCCTTGATGACACGCTTTCAGGCTATGACAACTTGACACTCATTAATGCTGACATTCTCAAAGTTGACCTTGAAAAAGTTATCAAAGAGCATTTTGACGGTATGGAGATTTTTGTTTGCGCAAACTTGCCTTACTATATTACATCACCTGTAATTATGCGTCTTTTAGAAGAAAAATTGCCGTTCAACAAAATTGTTGTAATGGTACAGAAAGAAGCCGGTGACCGACTTTGCGCCAAGGTGGGTACAAGAGAAAGTGGTGCTGTTACCGTTGCAGTTAACTATTATGCAAAGGCGCGCAAGCTTTTTGATGTTTCACGTGGGTCGTTTATGCCAAGCCCCAATGTTGACAGTTGTGTAATCGAGCTTGACCTTACGCAAAAGGGTGATTACAAGGTGCTTGATGAAAAGCTTTTCTTTAAAATGATAAAATCAGCCTTTGCTCAAAGAAGAAAAACCATTCTTAATTCAATTTCAAGTGGAATGGGAATAGACAAAGCAAAACTTTCACAAGCAATCCAGAATGCAGGTCTTTCTCAAACTGCGAGAGCAGAAGCGCTCACAATGGAAGAATTAACAAATTTATCAAACAAAATTTATGAGGTAACAAAATGACATACAAATTCAGAACAAAAGGCACTTGTTCAGGTCAAATTGACATTGAACTTGAAAACGGAATAATCGAAAATGTTGTTTTCTATGGTGGTTGCAACGGCAATCTCAAAGGAATTTCAGCACTTGTCAAAGGTAAAAAAGCCGAAGATGTTATTCCGCTTATAAAAGGTATAAAATGTGGTTTCAAAAGCACATCTTGTCCTGACCAATTAGCAAAGGCACTCGAAGAGGCGCTAAATGAACAGAACAAATAATTTTAAAAAAGCCTCTGAAACTGCTGTAAAAATGCTTAAAGACTGCGGTTTTGAGGCGTTTTTAGTTGGTGGAAGTGTTCGTGATTATATAATGGGTATGCCAATCGGCGACATTGATATAACAACAAGCGCAACACCAACAGAAGTCGAAGAAGTTTTTAAGGATTTCCGTGTGATTGAAACAGGCATTAAACACGGCACGGTAACAGTGCTCATTGATAACGAGCCTATTGAAATCACCACATACCGAAGTGAAAGCACTTATTCAGACAATCGTCATCCTGACAGCGTCATTTTTTCAAAAGCCCTTAAAGATGATGTGATTCGCCGTGACTTCACTATGAATGCCATTGCATTTGATTTTCAAGATGGTTTTGTTGACCTTGTTGATGGAATGAATGACATAGACAACAAAATTATCCGTTGCATTGGCGATGCAGAAACAAGATTTCGTGAAGATGCTCTTCGCATTCTTCGTGCGCTTCGTTTTTCTTCTGTTTTAGGCTTTTCTATTGAAGAAAACACATCCCTTGCAATTCACAAATGCAAAGATTTGCTCAAAAATATTTCTGCAGAGCGCATTCAGGCCGAGTTCTCAAAGCTTATTTGTGGCAAAAACGCATATAATGTTTTGCAAGAATACGCAGATGTTATTTGCATTTTTATTCCAGAAATCCAAAAGAGTATCGGCTTTGAGCAGATAAACCGTCATCATATTTATGATGTTTATACTCATTCTCTCAAGGCGCTGGAACAAAGTAAAAACGAGTTGCACATTCGACTTGCTCTTTTCTTGCACGACATTGGTAAGCCTTTTGTGGCTCATTTTGACGAAAAGGGTGAACAACATTATTATTCACACCCTAAAAAGAGTGCAGATTTATCCGAAAACATTCTTGCCCGTCTTCGTTTTGACAATGACACAAAAGAAAAAGTGCTAACCCTTGTGAGAATGCACGATACACCGATTATGCTTGATAAAGAAGACTCCCCCAGCAAGAAAAGGCTTAAAAGAATTCTCTCGCAAATCGGTGTGGATTTGACCTATGAATTAATTGAAGTCAAGCGTTGTGATAATTTATCACAAAACCCAAAATATTATCGTGGTGATGATTTTTATAAAGCAACCTATGATATGCTTGACGAAATCATCAACGGGGACGAATGTTTTTCAATTAAAGATTTAAAAATCAATGGTAATGACCTTATTGCCGTTGGATTTAAGGGCAAAGATATCGGCAAAGCCTTGCAAAAATGCCTTGATGGTGTAATTGCCGAAAAGGTTAAAAATAATTTCGACGATTTAATAAAATACGCAAAAAAATAAAGGATAGAGAATTTAATCTCTATCCTTTTTCTTTTATTTTAATTAATCATTGTTTCTTCTTCTGTTGAAACGACGATTGTTATCGCGCTTTTTTGGCTCTTCTTCAATATCGTTTTCTGGTACAAGACCTTTAACTTCAATAAGAGCATCACGGCGAGAAAGGTTAAGTCTGCCTTGGTCGTCAATTTCAAGTACCTTTACAAGTACTGTGTCACCAACATTAACAACATCTTCAACCTTTTCTGTGCGCTTAACATCAAGACGGCTGATGTGAACAAGTCCTTCTTTACCAGGAGCGATTTCAACGAATGCGCCGAAGCTCATAAGACGAGTTACAACACCGTTATAGATTGCGCCTATTTCAGGGTCCTTTGCGATAAGTTCAACAATTGAAAGAGCACGCTTTGCATTGTCAATATCAATACCTGAAATGAATACGCGTCCGTCTTCTTCGATGTCAATCTTAACTTCACAGTCAGCCTGAATCTTCTGGATAACCTTACCCTGTTTACCGATAACATCACCGATTTTTTCTGGGTCAATCTTTGTTGAAAGCATCTTTGGAGCATATTTTGAAAGTTCTGCTCTTGGCTCACTAATGCAAGGAAGCATAATTTCGTCAAGAATATAGTTTCTTGCTTTGTGTGTCTTTGCAAATGCTTCTTTAATGATTTCAGGTGTAAGACCGTGTACTTTAAGGTCCATCTGAATTGCTGTAATACCGTTCTTTGTACCTGCTACCTTAAAGTCCATATCGCCATAGAAGTCTTCGAGACCCTGAATATCAACCATTGTCATAAAGTCGCCATAAACGCCTTCATCACCTGTGATAAGACCACAAGAGATACCCGCTACAGGAGCCTTGATTGGAACACCCGCTGCCATAAGCGCAAGAGTTGAACCACAGATTGAGCCCTGTGATGTTGAACCATTTGATGAGAGAACTTCTGATACAACACGGATTGCATATGGGAATTCGTCAACTGATGGAAGAACTGGAACAAGAGCTTTTTCTGCAAGAGCACCGTGACCGATTTCACGACGTCCTGGGCCACGAGATGGCTTTGTTTCACCAACTGAATATGATGGGAAGTTGTAGTGGTGAATATATCTTTTTTCTGTCTGTTCGTCAAGACCATCAAGCTGCTGTGCATCACCCATAGGTCCGAGTGTTGCAATTGAAAGAACCTGAGTCTGTCCACGAGTGAACATACCAGAACCGTGAGCACGAGTGATTAAATCAACTTCTGCATTAAGTGGACGGATATCATCGATACCACGACCATCAACACGCTTGTGCTCGTCTTTAAGCCATGCACGAACAACGTGTTTCTGAACAAGATACATAATCTCGTCAAGCTTTGCTTCGTTGCCTTCAAATCTTTCGTCAAACTTTTCGTGAACTGCTTCATAAATTGGAAGAAGAGCTTCGTCACGAACGAGCTTATCGTCTGTATCAAGAGCTTTCTTAACATCTTCGATGCAGAAAGCTTCGATTTCAGCCATAATTTCTGGGTCTGGGTCTGATGATTCATAAGCGAATTTTGGCTTACCAACTTCATCTACGATACCCTGAATGAATTTAACGATTTTCTGGTTTTCTGCGTGACCTGCCATAATAGCATCAAACATTGTATCGTCATCAATTTCGTTTGCACCTGCTTCAATCATAGCAACAAGGTCAGCTGTTGAAGCAACTGTCAAAACAAGGTCTGTCTTTGCTCTTTCTTCGAGATTTGGGTTGATAACAATTTTACCATCAACAAGACCAACATTAACACCTGAAACAGGACCTGCCCAAGGAATATCTGAAATTGCGATTGCTGCTGAAACACCAATCATAGCTGTGATTTCAGGTGAGCAGTCAGGGTCAACTGACATTACAGTAGCAACAACTGAACAGTCATTTCTAAGGTCTTTTGGGAAGAGTGGACGAATTGGTCTGTCAATACAACGAGATGTAAGGATAGCCTTTTCGCTTGCTCTGCCTTCTCTTCTCTGGAATGAACCAGGAATACGACCTACTGAGTACATTTTTTCTTCATAGTCAACTGAAAGTGGGAAGAAATCAACACCTTCTCTTGGCTTTGCAGAAGCTGTAACTGTACAAAGAACTTCTGTTTCACCATAACGAGCAAGAATAGCAGCGTTAGCAAGACCTGCCATTTTGCCTGTTTCAAGAGTCAATTTTCTGCCTGCAAGTTCAGTTTCCCAAACTTTAAAATTCTTGAAAAACATAATTTTTACCTTCCTTTGTTTTTTATTTTTTCGGGGCAAAAATCTGTTTAGCAATAAATACAATCTTCAATTTCTTGAAAACTCTATTTACCGCTAAGCCTTGAATTTTCGCCCCGTTTTTAACGCTTTTATAACTACCATTAAAAGCATTTTAAGGCAGACCGAGTAATTTCTCTGTCTGCCTTAAACGATTTTGATTACTTACGAAGACCAAGTTTTGCAACGATTGCACGGTATCTTTCGATATCCTTCTTCTGAAGGTATGCGAGAAGATTTCTTCTGCGACCAACCATTTTAAGAAGGCCACGACGTGAGTGGTGGTCTTTCTTGTTAGCCTTAAGGTGCTCTGTCAAGTCGTTAATTCTCTTTGTGAGAACAGCGATTTGAACTTCTGGAGAACCTGTGTCGCCTTCGTGAGCAGCATATTCAGCCATGATAGCCTGTTTTTCTGCCTGTGTCATTGTCATTTCACCTCATTATATAGAATTAATTCAACTCAAATGCCCCAGATGAAAGCAGGTGAATTCCCGTTGGGATTACTCAATCACCCGAGCGCACAGAGATAGCCTTGATAGTATAACACAAGAGTTTTTAAAAATCAAGTGTTTTTTATAAGAATATTATTTGTATGAATTTGCGTTTAATTCAATACTGTTCCACTTTGTTGTGAGTTTGTCACACCTGAGCCTGAATTGAAATATGCTTCATAAACATCTCGCACATAATTACCCAAACCACCTGATGTAACATTTTCGATTGCGATTACAACTGCAATCTGCGGGTCATCAGCAGGTGCATAAGAAATCATAAAGCCGTTTGTGAACTCAACTGTTGCGCCATTGACTTTTCTTTTTGCCTCGGCTGTACCTGTTTTTGCAGCAATCTGATATGGAAGTCCTTGGAATGCTGCTTGTGAGCTACCCATCATCACCATACCGTCACGAACAGTCTGCAATGAACTTCTTGAAAATTCATATTGAGTTAAAACTTCTGGCTGTGCTTCATAAAGAGTTTCAGAATAATCCGCTGATTTAATGCTCTTTACAAAATGCGCTTTATATTTTGTTCCACCATTTGCAAGAGTTGAAACATAAGCTGCCAACTGAATTGGTGTGAACAAGTTATCAGCTTGTCCGATAGCCGCCTGAACAGTATCACCGGGATACCACACAAGACCTTGAGCCTGTCTTTCTTCGGGGCCCGCAACAATACCCGTTGCTTCTGTAAGTTCAATGCCTGTTTTACTACCCAAACCGAGCATTTTGAAATATTCATTCATTTTTGAAATGCCAAGCTGACGACCAACTTCATAGAAGAAAATATTACAAGAATAACGAAGTGCTTGTTTAACATTGATTTCGCTACCTGCGTGGCTACCGACATTATAGCATCTGAACGGAATATCGCTAAAGAATGTATATAAACCAGTACATTTAATTCTTTGGTCTGCCGTAATAATTCCCTCTTCAAGTCCTGCAAGGGCAACTGCGGGTTTTACAGTTGAACCGGGTTCATAAGTACTGCGCAACGCTCTATTCCAGAGTGGCGCAGTCTGGTCTTTGTTAAGGGCAACAATATTTTCCTTATAAGTGTTCAAATCGTATGACGGATATGTTGCACAAGCAAGAACAGAGAAATCTTTGACATCCATTACAACGATGCTACCTGCTGCTGCAACATTTTTTGTCCCCTTTGTGCTGTCTATTCGGGCTGCTAAAAGGTCTTGGACTTTTTTCTGAAAATCGGCTTTGATTGTCAGAATAACATTGTTACCGTTCTGTGGGTTTTTTGTAACTGTTGTGGTTTTTGTGCCATCACTATTGACAGTTGTTGTCAATTTTCCGTTTGTGCCACGAAGCTCATTCTCCATAGCATTTTCAATGCCGAATTTACCGATTTTGTCGGTCATTCCATAAGCCTTTAATTTAAGTTCTTCTTTTTGCTCTTCGGTCAGACTTTCGTCTTTTAGTTTTTCTTTATATTCTGCTGTTACTCTCTCATATTCGTCTGCACTGATATAATCATAATAACCAATTATATGCGGTGCAATTGTACCGTCATAGAAAGCGCGCTGAGTGTCAACACGGATTTCAATGCCACGATAAAACCTGCTTTGCTCTTTAAGTAAAGCAACAAGAGTATCCGGCACATTTTCTGCTAATGTGAATGGATTTGACTTTGAGAAATCACCTTTTCTCATTTCAAAAAGAATTCCACCAACTTTTAATGTTTCGTCTATTGTCATATCTTTAAATTCATAAAATTCGCAAAGAGCATCATAACAGTTCTGTGCAGTTGCATAGAAATTGAGATTGAGATAGTCTTTCTGAATGAGATATTTTTTATCTTTTGAACTATCTTCTGCAAAAACAAAATTCCCATTTGAATAAACAATGGGCAATGAACTCTTATATTCAATTCCGTTTTGTTCAAATAATCTTACTAAAGAGAGTAAAATTTCATTTCTATCTGCTTTTTTAGATGAAGATGGAAAATAAGAAGCGTCAATATAAACCGAATTTGAACGAACATTATAAACCAAAGCCTGTCCGTTACTATCTAATATTTCACCACGCAAAGCATCAATTTCTGATGATGCAGATGAAAGAGAAATTGCCTGTGCTTTATATTCGTCACGGTCAATAATCTGTATTCTGAAAAGGTCGGCAATGAAAATAGAAACAACCAACAAAACTGCAACGATAAAGGCAGTTGTTCGCATTTTAAAGCTATATGTGTTTCTCATTTTCTCACCGTCCTTTTAATATTCTGTATAAGTATTTGCAAATTTTGTGCTCACGGCACGGATAATTACATACCACAAAGGCATTAACACAAGCGAATAAATCGCCATTGGGAAATAATAGCGCACAAAAATTTCACCCGAGCCATCAATACCCCTTGCCGCGATAAAAAACAGCACATAAGAGGCACAATAAAGCAAAGTGACTGCGCTATTCATCATTATATAAGTAATTATATTGTTGCGCATAAATACTCTTAATAAAAAGCCACAGATTGCACAGGCAACAGCTAAATAAACCGCGTTGTAACCATCAGCAGTAACTGTTACCGTATCCCACAAAGCACCTGCAAAAAGCCCTGCAACTGCACCGATAACTTCGCCCTCAAACATTGCAATACAAACTGCAACTGATATTAAAAGTATTGGTCTTATTCCTGCAATTTTGGGAAAAATCATCAAGGAATTCTGCAAAAGATGAGCACACAATATAATTAAAGTAAAGATGCCATATCTTTTTAACTTTATTTTCGTTTGTTGTGTCATATTTTTGTTCCTTATTCTTCGTCAAATGCTGTGATTACAAAGCAATCGTGAATGTCTTTTGAATCCACAGAAAGTTGCAAATTAGCATAAGATGATAATTCAGTCTGACTTTGTTCAACTGTTGTAACTGTACCGATAATCAAATCTTTGGGGAAGATGCCACCTGTACCTGAAGTACAGATAATGCCACCCTTTGAAACTGATGTGTTTCTGTCGAGACCTGTTAAACGGCAGTTGCCATTGTGAGTTGATGAAACATAACCAAGCTCACCTGTTCTGATGTCATAGGCCGCCACATTTACTGAAGGGTCAAAAACAGAGCGCACGACTGCAGATGTTGGGTTAACTTCTGTAACAACACCGATAAGATAATCACTATAAATTACTGCGTCGTTTACCTTGATACCGTCTTTTTCGCCTTTATTTATTGTAAATGAGCCGAAAATGTCAGCAGAGTCACGACCGATTATAGTTGAATAAACCCAAGTATAGTCAGGATTTTTCTCACGAACATCAAGAAATTCTTCATAAGATGCTAATTGTTTTTTAGTTTTTTCATAGTCAACCAACTGACTCTGATATTCCGCAACCTGTTGTTCAAGCTCTGCAACACGGTCTCGATAAGTGTTAGCTGACACAAACCCACCTTTAAAATCGTCAAACTCTGTTGAGATATATGACGCAACTTTTGTGAGTGGTGAAACTATCACTTCAACAACCTTTGTTAAAGGTGATGTCGCTGTGCTTGAAACTGTTGCTAAAATCGTTGCAATCACAAGCACCACTGCCACAGAAAGCAGAACCTTAAAGGTTGTGCTTTTGAAGAAATTACTCATTTAAATCTTCTCCGATATTTTATTAGATGTTTCCTCTTTCAAGAGAGTAGCCCATACCTGTTGCAACGCAATCAAGTGGGTCAACAGCCACATGAACAGGAATTTTTGTTTCTTCTGAAATAAGTTTGTCAAGTTCGCGAAGAAGCGCGCCACCGCCTGAAAGCATTATTCCGTTGTCAACAATATCCGCAAGTAATTCTGGTGGAGTTTTTTCAAGAGTTGAGCGAATTGTTTCAAGAATTTGTGAAAGTGGTTCGCTGAGTGCTTCTCGAACTTCTTCTGATGTGATTTCAATGTTCTTTGGAAGTCCGTCAACCAAGTTTCTTCCGCGGATATCCATTGCGCCTTCACCGTCATAGCTATAAGCAGAACCGATTTTCATTTTAACCTCTTCTGCTGTGCGCTCACCGATTAACATATTGTGCTTTTTGCGTATGTATTCAATAATTGCTTCGTCAAAATCGTCACCTGCAACACGAATTGACTTTGCAGTAACAATGTCACGATATGAAATAACTGCAACTTCTGTTGTACCACCACCGATATCAACAATCATACTTCCAACAGCTTCTGTAATAGGAAGTCCCGCACCCATAGCTGCTGCGAGTGGCTCCTGAATAAGTGAAGCGTATTTTGCACCTGCGTTTCTCGCTGCATCATGCACAGCTTTTCTTTCAACTTCTGTAATGCCTGATGGAACACAGATAAGCACGCGAGCACGACTGAATGGTGAACGTTTAATTGCTTTTTTGATGAACTCTTTAAGCATTTCTGATGTAATTTCAAAGTCAGCAATAACACCATTTTTCAATGGACGAACCGCTGAAATCGAACCAGGCGTTCTGCCAATCATCGCCTTTGCTTCGTTGCCAACTGCAACAACTGTTGGTGGGTCTGTTTTTTCATTGACTGCAACAACAGAAGGCTCTCTTGTAACAATGCCTTTTCCTTTAAGATAAACCACTGTATTAGCGGTACCTAAATCTATTCCGATATCTTGTGCAAAGAGCATTTCAACATCTCCAATTCATAGTAATTTGAAAACATAAATAATCTATTTTATTATATCAAAAATGCGGGTATTATACAATACCCGCAAGAAAAATTAATATTTTGTTTTTTTATCCAATCCAAACACCGTTCGATTTGAATTTATAGGTTTTTCCGCTAATTGTTTTTGTACCAGTAACCATATAACCATTTGAATCAAGATAATACCAATTGCCGTTATCTTTAACCCATTTGCTTGTGACCATTCTGCCATCAGCACCCAAGTAGCACCAGCCTACTGAATCTTTAGCCCAAGCATTTGTGAGACAATAACCGTCAGCACCTACATAACACCAACCAACGCTATCTTTAACCCATTTGTTAGTTACCATTCGACCATCTGAGCCAAGATAACACCAGCCATGGCTGTCTGCTACCCACTTATTTGTGACAATTCTACCGTCAGCACCTACATAGCACCAACTAACACTGTCTCTTACCCACTTGTTAGTTACACAGTAGCCATCATCACCAACATAGCACCAGTTAACACTGTCTTTAACCCATTTATTAATAAGTTTTGTGCCGTTGTCATAATAAGCCCATTTGCCATTTTCGAGAACCCAACCATTAAGAGTTGAATAGATTTCATATTCAAGGCTTACAGTGTCTTTGTAATTACCCTTACCCTCAATCGTCACAATTGCGGTACCGACTGCATTGTTATTTGAGTAAGTAACTGTATAATCTTCGCCCTCAACAAGAGTTGTACCGTTCTTTGAAATTGTGATTTCAGGCTCAACCGCAGAACCGAAGAATTCCATATTGCCACTTACAGAAATATCGTCCTCTGTAATCTCACAAGGAAGAATTGTAAATTCATAGCTTCTTTCACCCTCATAAAGACCAATGCCGATTACTGTTACGGTAGCAACACCCGCATTCACATTATTTTCAAGTGCTATTGTATAGTCAACGCCCTCGACGAGTAATTGTGTACCGAAATAAACCTCCATTTCAGGCTTCAACTCTGTACCATCATATGTTTCTGTCATTTCGGTTTCAGAGAATACTGTGAATGAATATACACTTGTCTTGTTAATATTGAATGTCTTTTTAATAATACCGCTGTAATTACCAATACCGTTGATTACAACCGTTGCAGTACCCTTATCTGTGTTATTTTCATATTTTACTGTGTAGTCAATGTCTTTTACAAGTGTTACGCCGTCAAGAGTTATGCTTATTTCAGGTGTGATTTCATTGCCTGTGTACATCTGGTCAGGAATTTCGCTTATAACTGCATTTTCGATATTCTTACCAAAAATCTTGAACTGTACTCGCTGTGTACCACAGAAATTACCCATACCGTAAACAACCATTATTCCATAGCCCGAATTCACATTGTCAAAATATTCTATTTCATAGTCAACACCCTCTTGAAGTGTAAAGCCATTCCAAGTGATTACAGGCTTTGGCATAACCTCTTCGCCAGTATAAACCATATCGTTATCCTTTGAAACGGTAGCTTCGGCAATATCACGACGGATAATGTTGTAATAACAATCAATTGAGCCGATATAATCGCCCTTGCCAGTGATTGTAAAGAACATTGAGCCAGCATCAGTTCCGCTATTATAAGTGATTGTGTAATCAACATCTTCAACGAGAACTTTGTCACCGTATTTTACAACAACCTTAGGTCTTATGTCTTCACCTGAATATTCGTTATCTACTACATATTCGACCTGTGAAACCGTAATGTCAGCTCTTGTGATTGAGAACAATCTAACTGCGTCAGGCAAGCCCTCAAAATCACCGATAAACTGAACTGTGAGTCTGCCGTTGCCACGTTCAATATTGTCTTCAAATGAGAGAACATAATCTTTATTCTGCACAAGTGTCATTCCGCTGATGCTAACAATTACACTTGGCTCAACTTCACTGCCCGTATATTCATATGTATCTTTTTGAAGATTGATTGTCACTGCACAAACGGGGATATTGTTTTTGATTGCATAGTCATAAGGGTCTGTATTTTCTTCACAGTAGAATGAAATATCAGGACAATTTTTAAAGCACTCTGTTCCAAAGTTACATTTTTTCTGTGCTAACTGAACCAATTTAAGATTTGTACAATTATTAAACGCATAATCACCAATGGACTCAACGCTTGTTAAGTTGAGAGTTTCAAATGACGCGCAACCCGAAAATGCATATTTGCCTATTGATTTTACAGATTCGCAGTTGAACTCTTCAAGCTTTGTGCACCCACTAAATGCATAGTCACCAATAGCAGTTACGCTACCTGCTTTAAAGGTCTCAAGATTTGTGCAACCACCGAAAGCACTATTACCAACTGAGGCGGAATTTTCTATCTCAACGCTTACAAGATTTGTACAACCTAAAAATGCTTCTTCACAAATCGTTGCAGATTTGGCTTTTACACTTATAAGTGTTTTACAATCAAGGAACGCATATTTTGAAATATATACACTTCCTAAAGTAATTTCCGTAATATTGGTTTCACTGAATACACCGCTGTCTAAATCAATACAATTAGGCATAATAACCGTTGTAATATTTGTACAGCCGGCAAATGCATAACCACCAACATATTTCACATTTTTAAGTTCAAGGGTTTCAGGAAGACTTTTACAATATTGGAATACATACTTATCAATATACTCTACTTTTTCAAAATCTATTTCTGCAAGGCTATAACAATCCTCAAATGCTCTGCTATATATTTCTAAACAATTTGGGAATTTTGCTGATTTAAGATTTTTGCAATCTTCAAAAGCAGAGTCATGAATATATAAACAAGTGTCTGAAGATACACTTTCAAGATTTTGGCAATCATCAAAAGCACTTTCACCAATTTCTATTACGCCGTCGAGGTCTATTTCTTTAATGCTACTACCCCAGAACATCAAATAGCCGATTGCCTCGAAATGGTTATCCTCTGTAAAGGTGATTTTTTCGATTGCAGAATCGCCGAAACTTGCCTCTAAAGCAAACCCCGGAGTTACCTCATCACCATCTTTATCAATGATATATGCAGTAACTGTTTTTGTAAGCTCAAGCTCTTTTAAATATTGCTGGTCACAGAATGCTCTTTCACCGATTGTGAAAAGTCGGTCGTTGTCTTTAAGTGCATTTTCTGTTGAATAGAAGGTGTCTGTTTTACCTGCAGGATAGCACACAAGAACAACTAAATCATTGTTTTCATATGTTGTGTTCATATAAAGAACGCCTTCGTCGTCTGTGAAGAAATAAGGATTTTCAGGTGACACCTCAAAGGCTTCAAGACCACCAAGTGTGAACAAATAAAAATTGAATATGCAATAAGCCTCTTCCTTATGAGTATCCTTAAAGTTTTTCCCTATATAGAAATATTTTACATTATTACAATCGACAAAGTAATAACTGTTGCTTTGATAACAGCTTCCTATGAATTCAACATCATCACCGATTATAATGGACTCAAGTCCTTCACAGTCTGCAAAGGCTTCTTCACCGAGAAATACATCGTATTTAAAATATAACTCTTTAATATTGTTACATTCCTGGAAAGCTCGACGACCGACTGCACAATATTGGGATAATAAATCAACATTTGTTAATCCACTTTTTGCAAATGCGTATTCATAGATTGTGTCAGTTTGTGAAAAATCAAAGCTTTCAAGAGAGGAACAACCATAAAAGGCATAATTACCAATTTCCCAAGGGCTGCAGTTTCCTATATTTTTAAGAGATTTGCAACCATAAAAAGCATAAGCGGGAATCTCATAAAAAGCACCTCTGAACTTTGAAAGGTCAATATTGTCAATGCTGGAACAACCATAGAAGGCATGACTTTCAACATCGCCAATCTGCTTATATTCAAAGGTTTTCAATGCTTTACAATTATAAAAAGCCATACTTCTTACATATACTGATTTTGGCGCACTCACCTTTTCAAGTGCAGTACATCCATAAAATGCTCGCTTTGGAATCTCTATCGAAAGTTCAAATGTCGCTTCTTTCAATGCAGTTGAATTTTCAAAAAGACTTTCAGCCGACGCGCTAACCACTGCAGTCAGAAGCTTAGGACAATCTGCGAAAGCGAAAGGCGCCAATGTCACACCTGCAGGAATTTCTACACTTTCAATGCCTGATTTTGAGAAAGCATATTCGCCAACACTATTAACATAAGTAAAATCGAAATCTGTTAAAGATTCACATTCGCTAAAAGCATAAGCACCGATTGTTATGCTTTTAAAACTGATATAATCAAATTTCGAAAGTGCAATACAGCCTTTAAAAGCATTGTCTGCTATTGTAACACCACTTGCATCATCAAAATATACGGTTTCGAGGGCTGTGCAATTATTAAATGCATTTTCAGGAATTGTAAAGTTTAAAACATCACCAAAATCTACTGATTCAAGCGAAGTACAACCATTAAAAAAGTTTACACCAAAAGTAGTGTTATCTAAATCTCTGAAAGTAACTTTTTTAAGAGATGTACAGCCTGAAAAAAGATATTCGCCTAAAGTACAGTCTTCTAACCTATAAAAAGTGAAATTTTCAAGTGCTGTGCAGCCTGCAAAAGCATAGCTTCCAATTATTGTGTTTTCAAGATTACCTATTGTTACATTTTTAAGTGCTGTGTTTTTCCAAAAGGCTTTACTTTCAATGACACCGTTTGTCATATCAGGAATAGTTACACTTGTAAGGTTTGAACAGTTTTCAAAGGCAGAGCCAATATACTCAATTCCTTCGGGTAAAACGACCTCTGTGATACCATCACAATTATCAAATGCACCGCTGCCTATTTCTTTAAGAGATTTAGAAAAGTTCAAATCTACAATTGAGTCACAATCAGTAAAAGCACTTGCACCAATAGTTGTTAATGTACTTGGCAATCTGGTTGTTGTGAGATTTGTATAACCAAATGACCTATCACCTGCATATTCAAGATATATAGGCACATTAACTTCAATATCAGTATCGTAGAAAGCATAGTCACCAACATAAGTAATCGTGTCAGGAAGCACAACTTTTCCTACATAAGGCTTAGTTTTATAAAAGGCTTTGTCCCCGATTTTTCTAACCGTTGCACCTTCAAAGGTTTCAGGGATTTCGATAGTTACATTAGCATAAGGCAACATACGCTCATAGCCTGTAATTGTAATCTCATTATTTTCTACCGTGTAATAAAGTGTACCTACTTTGTCAATAGTAACACTTAGCTCATCTGTCTCTGTCGCAAAGCTTTGAACCGCAATTGTGGTTAACAATGAAACTACAATTATAAATAAACTCAAATGTTTTGCAAATTTCTTCATATTAGTTTGCCTCCTTTACTCTGATTAAATAGCTGAATGAACAGCCCTCATACTCTATTGTTACTATTCGGTTTGCGGGACTTTCGGTTGAAAATCCGTAAACATTACATTCGTTTATTGATACGGTTTTTTCGTCCCCGTTATCATATTTTACGGTAATTGTAAGTCCGCTGAAATCAGCACTTTCACCCACTATGTAATCCCTTTTAAAGCCATCTGCAAACTCACCTGTAAGCTTTATTACAACCGGTGCAGATGTAACATCTTCATCAACTCTTGTAAAGGCTTGTGCCGTTGTTGACTCCGTTGTGGTTTCAGTTGGCGGTGTTGTTGGACTTAAAACTTCAGAAAGATTTGGGTTTTGTGGTGTAATCTGTGATTGCTTCTTTGTAGTGCTTTCTTGCTTTTCAGATTTTACCGTTGCACTCTCCTCAACCTTTGCGGAAGTTGTTTCCGTTGTGTTTTCTTCTGTGGTAGTTTCAGTAGTGGTTGTGGTGGAGTTTTTAAGACTTGTTTCTCCTGTAAAAAAGTTCTGAACTGCCGACGCTACCTGCTCAATCACATTATATCCTGTTGCTTTTTCTGCAACCGCATTTGCAGAAACCACCAAAGCCATTACTGCACAGGCTGTAAGCGTGAATTTCATTGCAAAGCTTAAATTTTTCCACTTTTTATTGTTTGTAATACTGTTTGTGAATTCTTCAACTGTCTGTAATTTCCAGAAAACTCTTGCAACACCTTTTTCATCATAAAGCTCATTGAGTGCATCAGTATATGCATCAATAAGTTCAAAGTCAATTTCGTCATCCGGCTTTGCAAGTTCGATATCTATAAGTTCATTGAGAGCCAGAATAAGCTCTTCACGAAATGAATTATCATTAAAAATCTCATTTGCGATTTGTTTATTAAACTTTATCTGTGTCATTTTTTCTACTCCTTTCTAATAAAGTAGGTCTTCAAGAAGATTTTTAAGTTTTTTGCGAAGTCGTGACAGTCGCATTGTAACTGCCCCTACCGATAGACCGCTTTCATCAGCAATCTGTTCAATTTTTTTACCGTTTACATATTTTTCGGTATATAAAAGCCTTTCGTCTTCGTCTAAACTGTCTTCAAGAATTTTTATGTATTTTTCACAATCGATTTCATCTTCAACTGCGATTTCAACTGTGTTGTCAGGGTCATCAAGTGACACTGTATTCATCTCTTCCGTAACAATTTTTGCTTTCTGCTTTTTCACAATATTATCAAGCGTTCTATATAAAAATGCTCTTGGGTGCTCGAATTCTTCCCCCGTCTGCAACCGATTATAGAAAACTGTAAACGTCTCCTGCACGCAATCCTCACAAAAGTCACTACCCTCACGAAGTCTGGCACGGGCGAAATTTATTAAGCTTTGATAATACTCTTTATAGCATTTTTCAAAAATTAATTCGGAAGCCGTTTTGCTTCCTATTACCATAGCTTCGCTCCTTTCGTATAGTAGTGCCTAAAAATAGAAAAACCTAACAAAATTTTTATAAAAATATTTTAGCATAAGTAAAAATAAAAGTCATTAAAAATAAAAATCCTCCCAGAATAAAGGGAGGAAATTTATGGTTATTTATTGTTTTGCTTTTTCTTTTAAATACTTAATAATCTCTGTGCCTGCCTGCGCACCTTCATAGACTGCTTTTGAAATTTGTAGAAGCCCGCCTGTGCAATCCCCTGCTGCAAAAAGACCTTTTATATTGGTCTGCATTTTATCGTTGACCACAATTTTGTTGCCATCGATAGTCGCACCAACCTTTTTAGCAAGAGCTGTGCTACCAGCAGTTTTATATGCAATAAAAATTCCGTTGACAATATCTGTCTTATCTTCAAAATTTATTTCAAGAGCCATTGGTCTTCCGCTGACACTTTGTATTTTTTCGGTTTTCACAACTACATTCTGGGGAAATTCTACTAATGGTTTTTCGCCGTTAGTATAAACCGTTACTGAGCCCACCACGTTGAGTAATTCTTTTGTTTCGTGGAGTGCGTATTCACCATTGCCGATTACACCAACATTTTTACCACGGAAAAAGAAGCTGTCACATACAGCGCAATAGCTTACACCCATCCCCTCAAAATCTTTTAAACCTTTAATATTTGGTGCAAGACGAGAAAGCCCCGTTGCCAAAAGTACAGCATCTGCTGAATATTCGTTCTTTGTTGTTTTTACAATGAAGTTGCCATTTATAGAAAGTGATACTACTTCATCTTGGACAAAATCAACACCAAGACGCTTTGCGCCGGCTATTCCATCATTATAAAGTTTTTCACCACTTATGGCATCAGCAAATCCATAATAATTCTCAACTTTTTCGGCTTTGAGTAATGCACCACCGCCATTGGAAATAACAGTTGTTTCAAACCCTGCTCGTTGAGTATATAATGATGCAGAAACTCCCGCAGGTCCAGAGCCTATAATTAAAACTTTTGACATAGTATCACCTCTTTATACTTAGTATAACATATTTTAAGTTCTTTAGGCAATAAAAAAACGCCCGTCCTATTGGACAGACGCTTTGCTTGTGTCGGCATTACCTATTTTCCCGGGCCGCTTCCAGCCAAGTATCTTCGGCGC